>NZ_QPJY01000002.1:626783-683518 GCF_003337735.1 Thioalbus denitrificans
CACCCGCCGGCAATCCCATCCCACCGCAGGAGCGCCATCCTGGCGCGACGGGCACGGCCCGGTCCAGGCATCGCGGCTGGAAGCCGCTCCTACGGGAGGGGGGTGAACAGGGCGGCCGGCGACCACCCGCCGGCAATCCCATCCCACCGCAGGAGCGCCATCCTGGCGCGACGGGCACGGCCCGGTCCAGGCATCGCGGCTGGAAGCCGCTCCTACGGGGGGGGTGAACAGGGCGGCCGGCGACCACCCGCCGGCAATCCCATCCCACCGCAGGAGCGCCATCCTGGCGCGACGGGCACGGCAGCCATTCCGGTGCGACACCCCCTCATCCGTAGGAGCGGCTTCCAGCCGCGAAGGGAATGCCCCGGCCTCACACCCCAGGCAACAGCGGGTAACGGCAATACCAGTGTGGATAGTCATCCAGCCTCTCCACCAAGCCGCTGCGTAGCGGATTGTTCAACACGTACTGTATGGCCCGGGTAAAACCATCTTCCGTGCGGATTGCCTGCTCATGATACTGCCGGGCCCATAAAGGCCCCTCCCGCTCAAGCACCCCGTTGATCCGGTTGGCGGAGAAGCTCTTTAAACTGTGCATGAGGTTTCCGAGTTCGGAATTGGCCAGTGTGGCGACGAAATGGACGTGGTCCGGCATGACCACAGCGGCGTCGAGTTGCATCCGTCCCTTGCCGTCCAGCCAGCCCAGGCACTCGAGCACGATGCCCGCGGCGCCCGGCTGCGCCAGGAAGGGCCGACGTCCCCGGGTCGTGGTGGTGATGAGATAGGGTTGTCGGGAAATCGGCACGCGCCCGCGCCGCAGCGCCGCGTGCCCCGGTCGTGGATTCATCATGGTTCCTCCATGAACCGCAAGTGGAAATCGCGCCGACTCCGGGCGCCGACTCATGATGCCACAAGGGATTCCGATACCCCCAACCCTGCAGCAGCGGCTTCCTGCCCTGCTGCCCAAATCAATGCTCAGCCCATCGCGGCCGGATGCCGCTCCTACCGGAGGGGGCACCACCCGCGCCCCGGTCCGGCGCCCCACCCCGTAATCCGCAAACCAGGCCAGCACACCCCCCACACCCCGCAGGAGCGGCTTCAGCCGCGAACCGCCGGCAGTATCACCGGGGCGGGGCTGGAATCTCCCACCCCAGTCGCCGCAGGCGCGCCAGATCCTCCGGCCGGTCCACGTCCCAGAGCGGCGGCAGCTCCCGCCAACGGACGCCCAGCGCCCGCAGCCGCTCACGGGTGCGCTCCATGACCTCCGGCCCGCTCCAGGGGATATCGCGAAAGGCATCCGGCAGCGGCCGCCGCAGCCCCACCAGCATGTAGCCGCCATCCTCCGCCGGATTGAAGACCGCCTCGACCTCCTCCAGCGCTCTGAACGCCTCCGCCAGCCGGCGGGCATCCAGCGCGGGACAGTCGCTGCCCACCAGGACGGCCCGGGCGCCGCTCTTGAGCACCCTGTCGAGCGCGTCGGCCATCCGCTCGCCCACATCCCGGCCCCGCTGCACCCGCAATACCGCCCCGTGGCGCCCGGCGCACGCGCGCAGGAACGGGTCGCTGTCGTCGGGCGCGCACCAGAGCTCCACCGGCCCGAGCCCGGCGGCGGCCGCGGTGCCGAGCGCATGCTCCACCAGCTGCCGATGCAGCCGCGCGGCCCCCTCCGGACCCAGCGCCGGGATCAGGCGGGTCTTCACCTGCCCGGGCACCGGGGCCTTGGCGAACACGAGAATGCGCCGCTCCGGCATCATCCCCTCCGCCCCGGATGGTAGACGCGCGCCAGCCAGGCGGCCGGCACCCCGAGCGCGAAGGCCAGGCGCAGGAGCCACATGAGGGCGATGGTGCGGAGAATGCCCCGCTGCTCCCAGCGGCGGCTGGAGGTCACCACGGGGGGACGGAGACAGGCCGGGCGGCCCAGTCGCTTCAACCGCCTGGAGACCGCCACATCCTCCATCAGGGGCAGCTCTGGAAAGCCGCCCACGGCGGCGAAGGCGGTGACGGTGCCGAAGATGGCCTGGTCGCCGGTGGCGATCCCGGTGAGCCGCGAGCGCAGGTTCATCAGCCGCTCCACCACCCGCAGCAACGGGCGCCGCCCCGACAGGCGCACGTCGAAACGGCCCCAGCAGGCGCCCGCCGCCAGCGCCGCCAGGACCCGGTCATCGGCGCCGGGCGGCAGGCGCGTGTCGGCGTGCAGGAACAGCAGCGCCTCGCCGCGGGCCGCCCGCAGGCCGGCGTTCATCTGCAGCGCGCGCCCCGGCGGGCTCCTCAGCACCCGGTCGGCCAGCGGCGCGGCCATCGTCGCGGTGGCGTCACGGCTACCGCCATCCACCACGATCACCTCGTGGCCGGCCGCGCGCAGCGGCTGCAGCGCACCCAGGGTGGGAACGATGGCAGCCGATTCGTCGAGCGCGGGCACGATGATGGAGAGGCGCATGGGCGTGTTCCGTGTTCCGTGTGGGATTGTCGTCCCGTCAACGTAAATGGGTAGGGTCGGATTCATCCGACCGGGCAGGGCCTCGAATCCCGGCGCCGTTGTGCAGATGAATCTGCACCTACGGAAGCGCAAACGCACTCGCGTAAAGTACACTATCGCTTTCGACCTTCCGCAGACTCATCAGGGACGATGACCATGCACTTTTCCCTACGACACCACGGCGCCGTGGACGGCGTCACCGGCTCCTGCCACGAGCTGGACCTGGGCCGGGACGGGCGGCTCCTCATCGACTGCGGCCTGTTCCAGGGCGCCGAGCGGGGAACGGACGGCGCCGGGTTCGATCGCCAGCGCGTCGAGTTCGACACCGGCGGCATCAAGGCCCTGCTCATCACCCACTGCCACCTGGATCACGTGGGCCGCCTGCCCTACCTCGTCGCCGCCGGCTTCCGCGGCCCCATCTTCTGCACCGAACCCACCGCCCGGCTGCTGCCGCTGGTGCTGGAGGACGCCCTGCGCATCGGCTTCACCCGTGATGCCGCCCTGGTGCGGCGATTCCTGGAGCTGGTCCGGGCGCGCCTGGTTCCAGTCCCCTACGACGCCCCCTTCAACCCCGCCGGAACGGCAGCCGTCACCGCCCGCTTCCGGCCCGCCGGCCACATCCTCGGGTCGGCCTACGTGGTGCTGAAGCCGGGCCGGGGGCGCAGCGGCCGCGAGGTGATCTTTTCCGGCGATCTGGGCGCACCCCATACCCCGCTGCTGTCCGCACCGGCCCCCGCCTACGGCTGCGAGGTGCTGGTGCTGGAATCCACCTACGGCGATCGCCGCCACGGTGACCGGGCCGCCCGCCGCGAAACGCTGCGAGCGGTCATCGAGCGCAGCCTCGAGGACGGCGGCCACGTGCTCATTCCCGCCTTCAGCATCGGCCGCACCCAGGAGCTGCTCTACGAGCTGGAGGGTATCATCCACCGCCACGGTGCGCGCACGACCGGCCGCCGGCCGCCCTGGCCGGAGCTCGAGATCGTGGTGGACTCGCCCCTCGCCGCCCGCTTCACCGAGGCCTACCGGGATCTGCGCCCCCACTGGGACGCCGAGGCCCGGCGCCGGGTCCGCGCCGGACGCCACCCCCTCGCCTTCGACCAGCTCACCACCGTCGACAGCCACGCCGACCACCTGCGGGCGGTGGAGCACCTGGCCCGGGGCGGGCGCCCCACCGTGGTCATCGCCGGCAGCGGCATGTGCACCGGCGGGCGCATCGTCGACTACCTCGAGGCCCTCATCGGCGAGCCGCGCACCGACATCCTCTTCGTCGGCTACCAGGCCGCCGGCACGCCCGGCAGGGACATCCAGCGCTACGGCCCCCGGGGCGGCTGGGTGGAGCTGGAAGGCAGGCGCCACACCATCCGCGCCGGCGTCCACACCCTGCCCGGCTACTCCGCCCACGCCGACCGCGACGACCTGGTCCGCTTCGTCCGGCGCATGCGCCGCAAGCCCGCCGAGATCCGGCTCGTGCACGGCGAGGCAGGCGCCAAGGCGGCCCTGGCGGACGGATTGCGCGAGGTCTGTCCCGGGGCGGAGATCCTGATTCCGGAAAGTTGAGTAGCGCTCGATCGCGGCGGGGGAGCCCCTCCCGACAGGTGCAGATTCATCTGCACACACCATCTTTCATCGTAGGAGCGGCTTCCAGCCGCGAATCGGCCCGCGCCCCCCACCACCGTAGGAGCGGCTTCCAGCCGCGAACGGAGCTGGCCACAACGCCCATCGCGCCAGGATGGCGCTCCTACGGGGGGGGTGCCCGGACCGGGGCCGTGCCCATCGCGCCAGGATGGCGCTCCTACGGGGGGTGCGCCCGGACCGGGGCCGTGCCCATCGCGCCAGGATGGCGCTCCTACGGGGGGGGTGCGCCCGGACCGGGGCCGTGCCCATCGCGCCAGGATGGCGCTCCTACGGGGTGGGGAACCGCCCACGCCCCGGTCCGGCACAACCCTCCACCCCCGAAGGTGCAGATTCATCTGCACAGACACCAGCGCCCGGCCGAAGCCTGTGGGAGGCCCGCCCCCGGGGCGATGGGGCATTGACCGAAACCTATAGGCTCACCAACACCCGGTCCGATCAAAGCCCCCCACACAAAATCCCGTCAATCCAGTAAATCCTGTCTATTCCCCTGTCCCCCTACCCCATCACCCCGTCGAGCGCCTCGCTCCAGGCGGCCAGCGCGGCTGTGCGCTCGAAGCGGGCTTCATGGAGGGCACGGGCGCGTTCCCCCATTTCCCGCCGGGCGTCCGGGTCGGTCATGAGCCCCGCCACGGCCGCCACGAAACCCTCGGTGTCCCCGGTTGCGACGGCCACGCCGCAGCGATGCTCGGCCAGCAGGCCGGGAATCTCTCCCTCCGTCGCGCCCAGGTAGACCACGGGGCGGCCGGCGGCCAGGGCGTCATAGAAGCCTCCGGGCATCATCAGGCCGTCGGACCCCGGCCGCTGCACCACCAGGTAGGCGTCGGGCACGCTGAGGCTCACGGCCAGGCGGTCGCGCGGCTGGTAGGGACGGAACTGGGCATTGGCCAGCCCGCGCCCGCGCAGCTCAGCCATCAGCTTGTCCCGGGCCCGGCCCACGCCCACGAACAGCGGCGTGAAGCTGCCACGGTTGCGCAGGGTGGCGGCGGCGTCGAGCAGGGTGGAGAAATCATCCAGCCGGTCGAGACGGCCACGGTGCCCGAGGACGAAGCGGCCCTCCATGCCCCACTCCCGGCGCAGGGGGTTCTCCGCCGCTGGCAGGGGCTGGACACTCTCGGCGCGGCACCAGTGGGGCAGCACCCGGATGCGGCCGGGGTCCATCCCCTCGCCGACGAGATAGGCCGCCATGCCCTCCCCGGGCACCAGGTTCAGCGCCGCCTTGCCCAGCGCGGCGTTGCGCTTGCGCCGCAGCCGGTTGCCGCCGTTGCGGCCGCGCCGGGTGTTCTCCAGCTCCGGTTCGATACCCTGCAGCCAGTTCACCACCCGGGCCCGGCTCAGCCGTCCCAGGAAACCGGCGGTCACCGTCGCCCGCACCGGGTCCGGCAGCGTCACCACCACGTCGCCGCGCTGGGAAATCCCGGACAGGAGGCGGGCGGCATTGATGCGGAAGAAGAAATTCCGGAGCTTGCGGCCCAGCGCGGTGTTGCGCCCGAGCTTCGGGGTCCAGACCCGGTCCACCCGCACGCCCTTGATGAGCTCGTAGGGCGGCAGGACCACCATCGGGTCGTCATCCCGGTAGCGGGCGGTGATGACGTTGACATGCCGTCCCCGCACCGAGAGGTGGAAGGCGAGATCGGTCAGCAGCTGGCTGTTTTCGGACTGATCGGGATGAAAAATGCGGTTGATGAAGATGATCCTGGCCATGGAGTTGCGTCAATCCTTGTTGTGTGGCTCTCGGTGTTCAGCCGGGCGTCGCGGCAATCCACCCCCGCAGGCGGTAGTAGCGGTAACCGAGGTACTCCTTCACCGCCACGCTCGATCGGTAGAGGCTCTTGGCATCGGGCAGGTAGTCGAGCAGCGTGGCGCTGGAAGCCTGGCTGGCCCGGTAGTCGGTCGCGGACGGGACAGCCTCGATGCCCACGGCCCGGAAAGCGCCCAGGGCGCGGGGCATGTGGAAAGCGGAGGTCACGAGCAGGACCCGATCCAGGCCCTCGCGCTCGAGCAGTTCCCGGGTGAGGATCGCGTTCTCGCGGGTGGTGCGGCTGCCGGGCTCGATGAGCACGGCCGTTTCCGGCACGCCCCACTCCATCAGCAACCCACGGATGGCCTCGGCCTCGCTGGCGACGCTGGCATCCCAGGGCAGGTTGCCGCCGCTGACCACGATCCGGGGAGCCTTCCCGGCCCGGTAGAGACGCGCGGCATGGAGCACGCGATCGGCGGCCTCGCCCAGGTCCGGCACCAGCCGCGGCGGCTGTACCCCCTCCAGCGCACCGCCGAGGATGACGATGGCGTCGGCCTGGGGAAGGCTCTCGACTGCCGCGGGCGGATTGCGCCACTCCAGACTGCCGAGCAGCCGGTCGGCCAGGTAGGGGGTGGAAAGCGGCCACAGGCCGCCCACGGCCAGCAGCAGGATGAAGAACGGCAGCGCCTGGCCGCGCCGCAGGAGCAGGAGCAGCAGCGTCAGCAACCCCAGCAGCAGGGCCGCGCCGAGGGGGAAGGCGAACACCGAGAGAATCTTGGTGAGATAGAGCTCCATGGTTAAACCGTTCCTGTCGTTGTCCCGGTTCCGCGCCGTTGGTCAGGAGCTGCGGCCGGCAATGAAGGGGTGTGACCTCCATCGCGGACTGCCCGCCCGCTATTCGCTAGCTTGAGATGTTGGGGTATTTTGCCATTAAACACCCCAGATTGTGTCTGAATTGTTTCTGAAAGGGTAATCTTCCGCCGAAACCGCCCCCGGCGGCCCGGCCAAAGCCTGTGGGAGGCCCGCCCCCGGGGCGATGGGGCCCTGGCCGGAGCCCCCTCCCCCCAGCCCCCTCCCGCAAGGGGAGGGGGAGCAAAGCATGCCGTGCCCCGGGCGTCTGCCTCAGGCTTTCTACTCCCTCCCCCTCAGGGGGAGGGTTGGGGAGGGGGTGAACCACATCCAGTCTCTACCACCCGCCACACATCCCGTGGGCACCCACGCCCAGCACAAACATCAATAAAAATCCCGTCAATCCTGAGAAATCCTGCCTATCACCAGAAAATCAATCGCCGCGAGGGCGCCCCTTCCTGTAGGTGCAGATTCATCTGCACACCCCGGCGGCCCGACCGAAGCCACCAGACAGAAATCCCGTCAATCCTGTAAATCCTGTCTATTCAAAACCAATCGCCGCGAAGGCGCCCCTCCCGTAGGTGCAGATTCATCTGCACACCCCGGCGGCCCGGCCAAAGCCTGTGGGAGGCCCGCCCCCGGGGCGATGTGACCAGGTCGGAGCCGGAGTGTCCGGCCTGCCACTGCCCCACCGAAGCCACCAGACCGAAATCCAGTCAATCCTGTAAATCCTGTCTATTCAGACAAAAAGAGATTCGCGGCGAGCTGTCGCGCGGAGAGGGTGATGCGGGAATTGGCGCCCCGGACACGATTCGAACGTGTGACCTGCCCCTTAGGAGGGGGCTGCTCTATCCAGCTGAGCTACCGGGGCTGAGAGCCGGTGGTGATACCCTGCGTCGGCATGGGCCCGGGAAACAACCGCCGACTGCAGCCGGCAGGCCCATCCCGAACCAGAATGCAAGCGGGGTGCTTGCGCGAGCAAGGAATCTTTCCGCAGGCCGCGAAGTTTACCAGTTCAGGGCAAGCGCTGGGGAGCCCCGTGGAGCCGAGACAAAAAAAAACCGGTCCTGGGCGGACCGGTTTCAAAGTACGTCTTGGGGGTAGATAAGCACGGTGCACGGCATAACCAAGCATCGTGCTAGGAATTATAACCTCCCCTGCCCGAATGTCAAACCGTTTTACTCAACTTCTTTTCCACAACGGCGAAGGCAAGAAAATCCCGGTTGTTCCGGTCAAAATCCATATACGCGTCACGAATCCCGACCGATTGCGGGGTTTGGAGCCCTGCAAAAAACGGTTAGTGTTGTGACAGCAGGAAACCGATACGAGGCCCGGACCGCATCCATGCTCGATACCCGTCCCTACCTGAGCGAAACCGACTTCCCGACCATTCGCCGCAAGGCCCTGGAACTTCTCCAGGTCAACCTCGGCTATCGCTGCAACCAGCGATGCCAGCACTGCCACGTCAACGCCGGCCCGAACCGGACCGAGGTGATGACCCGCGAGACCCTGGACCAGGTTCTCGAATACCTCGTCAGGTCCGGGGCGCACACCCTCGATCTGACCGGCGGAGCGCCTGAGCTCAACCCACATTTCCGCGACACGGTGCGCTTCGCCCGCGAGCGGGGTATCCGGGTCATCGATCGCTGCAACCTCACCATCCTCTCCGAGCCTGGCCAGGAGGACCTGGCGCGATTCCTCGCCGACCAGGGCGTCGAGGTGGTGGCCTCGCTGCCCTGCTACCTGGAGGAGAACGTGGACGGCCAGCGGGGCAGGGGCGTCTATCAGGGGAGCATCACCGGCCTGCGCAAGCTCAATGCCCTGGGTTACGGCCAGCCGGACAGCGGCCTGCTGCTCAACCTGGTCTACAATCCCACCGGCCCCTATCTCCCCCCGCCACAGGCCGACCTGGAGGCCGACTACAAGCGTGAATTGTCAGAACGTTATGGCGTTAAATTCAACCATCTTATGACAATCACGAACATGCCTATCGCCCGCTTCGGCAGCACCCTCCTCTCCCGGGGTCAGTTCGACGAGTACATGGTGCTGCTGCGTGACAGCCACCAGGATGCCAACCTGGCCTCGGTCATGTGCCGGAACCTCCTCAGCGTGGACTGGCGTGGCTACGTCTATGACTGCGATTTCAACCAGATGCTGCACCTTCCTGCAGGATTGGAGAAACATCCGCTGCACATCACTCAACTCCGCCGACGCACCCTGGAAGGCGCCCCCATCCGGGTGGGGGAACACTGCTACGGCTGCACCGCCGGCAACGGCAGCAGCTGCGGCGGCGCGCTGAGCTGAATTGTTCTTAGGAATGGACAGGATTTACAGGATTTCACAGGATTTTTTCCTCCGGGTTGAGGGGCTGAGGGTGCAGAGGGTTCAGGGGTTTTGGCCTGGGTTCCATCGCCCCGGGGGCGGGCCTTCCACAGGCTTCGATCGGGCCCCGGGCCCAAACCTTTATCCTTTATCCCTTATCCCCTCAAACCTCCACGACCACCAGTGGCACCGTGAGCTCCCGCTCCGAGATTCCGCCGTGCACCCCCACCAGGTCGTAGTGCCGTTCGCCGTACAGGTAATCGCGGATGGTCCAGTTGTCCTCCATGGCCAGGGCGTAGTGACCGATGCGATCCCGCAGCCGCGGGTGGGGCTCCCCCAGGCCGAACCACCCCTCCTCCAGCAGTGCCGCGCTCTCCAGCAGCCGCGCCCGGCCGGCGAACATCTCGCGCACGTAGGCCTCGAAGTCGGCCTCCGCCCCGGGGCGGACATAACAGTAGGCAAAACGCCGCTCACCGCACAGGGGCAGCTGCAGGCAGTCGGCCAGGCCGGGATGGTCGTCCAGGTCGATGGTGGACTCCGGCGCGGTGTCGATGAAGCCGTGATCGGCGCTGATCACCACCAGGGTGTCGGTGCCTGACAGCTGCGCCAGGAGCCCGCCGATGGCGTTTTCCAGCGCCGCCAGGTGGGCAGCCGCCTCGGGACTGGCGATGCCGTGCTCATGGGCCAGCCGGTCCAGCTCGGGCCAGTAGGCGTAGACATAGCGGCGCCCGGCGGCGGTCGTGGTAAGGCTGGCGCGGATGGCGTCGCAGAAGCTCTCCAGGCCGGTGAAGGGCACCCGCCGGGCACTTCCGGTGTGGGCGCGGTTGAAGTCCGACTCGATGATGTGGGCCGGCGCGATCGCCACGCTCTCGGGCGGCAGGCGGTCGAAAACGGGTGTGTGGCCGAAGAAGGCCCCCACGTCCATGCCCCCCTCCCCCAGCGGCGACCCGCCGTGACGGGGCCGGAAAGGCAGCACCGCCAGCACGTCGCCGAGCTCGCGGAAGTACATGTGCCAGCCGGTGAGACCGTGCTGCTGCGGCGCCTCGGCGGTCAGGTAGGTGGTGATGGCCGAGGCGGTGGTGGGGGGGAAGACCGAGGTCATGGGACCGCGCAGGTGCCGCTCCAGCACCCCCCCGGCGCCGGATCCCGTGAGCGTGTCGTAGCCCAGTCCGTCGATGACCAGCAGCAGCACCTGCCGCGCCGCGCCCACCTGTCCGGGCGGCAGCAGCCGCAGCGGCGCATAGTCCGTGGCGCCGCCCCCCAGACCTTCCACCAGGGAGGCCATGAGGTTGACGATACTGCCGCCATGGTAATCGGGCAGTGGCATGATGAAAGCACTCCGCGGAGGGACCGGTACTTAAAGTGCCACAGGGCGGGAACAGGTGGAACCTTCCGCCGACTGTCCGCCGCGAGGACGCGCCTCCCGTAGGTGCAGATTCATCTGCACACCCCGGCGGCCCGATCGAAGCCTGTGGGAGGCCCGCCCCCGGGGCGATGGGGGCATTGGCCGGAACCCATGGGCTCACCAACAGCTGGCCCCGCCCAAGGCCCCCACACAAGAATCCCGTCAATCCTGTAAATCCTGTCCATTCAAAACCAATCGCGGCGGGGGCGCCGCGCCCAAGCCCCGCGGCGGCCGGGTGTTGCATCCGGGACCCGTCGCCGGTGTACCATCCTGACGAGCTTTTTGCCCCGGATATCGCCGTAAACACCGTCGGCGGGATCCCGATGATCGGCAGAAATGGCAGCCACCGCACAGGCAGCGTACCCATGACCGATCCCGTCCAGTGCGAATTCATCAGCTGGAACCGCTGCGCCGGGCTCGGCCTGCGGCTGGCCCGGCGGGTGGTGGAATCAGGCTACCGCCCGACGCTCATCGTGGCGGTGGGCCGCGGGGGCTGGATGCCCGCCCGCATCCTCTCCGACCGCCTCGGACAGATGAACCTCGCCAGCGTGAAGATCGAGCACTACCGTGCCGCCCACAAGGCGCCGGAAACCATCATCCGCTATCCCCTCCCCGCGACCGTGGACGGCGAGCGGATCCTGCTGGTGGACGACGTGAGCGACAGCGGCGACACCTTCGTGGCGGCGCTCGCCCATCTCAGGAGCCGGGGCGAGCCGCAGGCGGTGCGGACCGCCGTGCTCCACCACAAGACCGTCTCCCGCCACACCCCGGACTACTTCGCCGCCCGGGTGGTGAAGTGGCGCTGGATCATCTACCCCTGGGCCGTCACCGAGGATCTCGTCACCCTGCTGCGGGAGGCTGGCGCCGATCCCGACGATCCGGCCCGGGCGGGAGAAATCCTCCGCCGACGCCACGGCCTGCGCATCCCGCGGGCACTGCTGGCGGAGGTGCTGACAGCCCTGCGGGAAGGGGTGTGGAAATAGCCCGGCGGCCCGAACGAAGCCTGTGGGAGGCCCGCCCCCGGGGCGATGGGGCATTGGCCGGAACCCATGGGCTCACCAACACCTGGCCCCGCCCAAGGCCCCCCACACAGAATCCCGTCCATCCTGTCCTTTCAAAACCAATCGCCGCGAGGGCGCGCCTCCCGTAGGTGCAGATTCATCTGCACACCCCCGGCGGCCCGACCAAAGCCTGTGGGAGGCCCGCCCCCGGGGCGATGGGGCATTGGCCGGAGCCTATGGGCTCACCAACACCTAGCCCCGCCCAAAGCCCCACACACAGAATCCCGTCAATCCTGTAAATCCTGTCCATTACTAAAACCGCGACGGCCCGGCCCACTGGCTCCCCCCCTTTCCTGTCCCTTTCCCTCCCCACCTGCTATGAAACTATTCATATGCGGAGACCCTGCATGCGCCAGACAAGGACCCTGCCATGACCACCGAAGCCGACCCCATCGAGGGCACCTGGTACGAGAGTCCTCTCAAGAGCCGCCCCTTCCAGGTGGTGGCGGTGGACGAGGCGGCGGCGATCGTGGCCATCCAGTACCACGACGGCGAACTGGAGCCGCTGGATCTGGAGGCCTGGTACGAACTGGACCTCGAACCCATCGAGCCGCCGGAGGACTGGACCGGACCCCTCGATGATGTGGAGCTGGACGATCTCGAGCTCACCGACAGCCAGATGAGCGATGAGGACTGGCTCGAGCCCGTGGGCGAGCATGCCCGCCCCCGCGGCAACGGCGCCGAGCCGCCCGAGGAGGAGGAGCTCGACGACTGGGGGGAAGGGCGCCCGGAGGAAGAGCCGCTGGACGAGGACCGCTATTGAGCAGCGATCCGGGCATCGCGGCTGGAAGCCGCTCCTGCGGGGGTGGGCGTGACCAGGGTGAACCACCACAAGCGGCCAACCTCCCCCCCACCGTAGGAGCGCCATCCTGGCGCGATGGGCACGGCCCCATCCGAAAATCGCGGCTGGAAGCCGCTCCTGCGGGGTGGGCGTGACCAGGGTGAACCACCACAAGCGGCCAACCTCCCCCCCCCACCGTAGGAGCGCCATCCTGGCGCGATGGGCACGGCCCCATCCGAAAATCCCGGCTGGAAGCCGCTCCTGCGGGGGTGGGCGTGACCAGGGTGAACCACCACAAGCGGCCAACCTCCCCCCCCCACCGTAGGAGCGCCATCCTGGCGCGATGGGCACGGCCCCATCCGAAAATCGCGGCTGGAAGCCGCTCCTGCGGGGGTGGGCGTGACCAGGGTGAACCACCACAAGCGGCCGACCTCCCCCCCCACCGTAGGAGCGCCATCCTGGCGCGATGGGCACGGCCCCATCCGAAAATCGCGGCTGGAAGCCGCTCCTGCGGGGGTGGGCGTGACCAGGGTGAACCACCACAAGCGGCCAACCTCCCCCCCCACCGTAGGAGCGCCATCCTGGCGCGATGGGCACGGCCCCATCCGAAAATCGCGGCTGGAAGCCGCTCCTGCGGGAGTGGGCGTGACCAGGGTGAACCACCACAAGCGGCCAACCTCCCCCCCCACCGTAGGAGCGCCATCCTGGCGCGATGGGCACGGCCCCATCCGAAAATCCCGGCTGGAACCCGCTCCTGCGGGGAGGGGGCCCGGGTCCACATCATATGCCCCGCGGACAAACCATGACCCCTCTCGCAGTTTTTTGATATTTCTTCTGTTACCGTCGGCCCGAGCGTTCGCCGGACACCCAGCAGGAACCGGCGACAAGCGTCTAAAGAAGAACAACAAATAGACCTGAAGGGGATGCCGGGATGGCACCAAGACCCGCAGCCGGCCTGCCCAGCGTCGGACTCGAGCCCATCGACGCCGAGCACGCCCAGGCCGTCGAGCTGATGGACCGCGTCAGGCAGGCCCTGGAGCACACGCCCGACCGTGTGCAGGAACACCTGTGCCGTCTCACCGGTTTCCTGCTGTCCCACTTCCAGCGCGAGGAGCTGCTGATGCGCGAGCACGGCTTCTTCGCCTTCCCCCTCCACAAGGCCGAGCACCTGCGCGTGCTGGAGGGGCTGGAGCGGGCCCGCGGCCAACTGGAGCGGGGCGATGTGGAAACCGCCCGCGGCTACCTGCAGGAAACCCTCCCGGAATGGTTCCACAATCACATCCTGACCATGGACCGGGTGACCGGCCGATGCCTGCTGGAAGCCATCGGGTGAGGAAGCGCCGGGCATCGCCACCGGACCCACCCGGCGCGGGCCCTGACCGCCGCCGCAACCGCGTCCGCTCCCGCGCCCATCCCGCCGCACCGCCCTATGCCTCCCGCTGACCGGATACCCGGACCGAAACCCCGCAAGCTGCCCCGGGCCACCACCATGGTGCTGCTCTGGACCCTGGCCGTCGCCGTCTCGCTGGCCTGGAACACGACCCAGGTCCGGCAGTCGGCCCAGGAGCAGGCCCGCAGCAGCGCCCGCGCCTCCATCGACAAGGACATCAACTACCGCGGCCTGATTGCCGACCTGGGGGGTGTCTACGCCCGGATCGATGCCGGAGTGGAGCCGAACCCCTTCCTGGCCCATGTCCCGGGGCGCGACGTGGTCACCACCGGGGGCGCCCGGCTGACCCTGCTGAACAGCTCCTACTTCATGCGGCTGATCCACGACCGCGAGTTGCACATCGCCAGCCCCGGCCTGCGCGGCCACGCCACCAGCCTCCATCCCCTGCGCGCCGCCAACGCCCCGGACCCCTGGGAGCGGGCCGGGCTGGAGGCCTTCGCCCAGGGCGCCCGGGAGTGGAGCGGCGTGGAGGAGAGCCCGGACGGGTCGGTCTTCCGGCTGATGCGCCCGCGCCTCACCACGACCGCCTGCCTGGAGTGCCACGGGCACCAGGGCTACCGGGAGGGGGACGTGCTCGGCGGCATCAGCGTCACCGTGCCACTCGAGCCCCTCTACGCCCAGGCGCGGGAGCGCACCCTCGTGTTCGGCCTGGGCCATGGCTTCCTGTGGCTGCTGGGCATCGGCGGCCTCACCCTCGGCTACCGCATCCTGACCGGCAAGGAGGAGGACCTGACCCGGGCGGCCTTCTACGACCCGCTGACCGGGCTGCCCAACCGCACCCTGTTCATGGACCGGCTGGAGCAGGCCCTGCTGCGCGCCCAGCGCCACAATGAGCGCGGCGCGCTGTTCTACCTGGATCTCGACCGCTTCAAGCACATCAACGACTCGCTCGGACACAGCATCGGCGACGGCCTGCTGCGCCAGGTGGCCACCGCCCTGCGCGGACTGCTGCGGGAGGAGGACACGGTGGCCCGGCTGGGCGGGGACGAGTTCGTGGTGCTGCTGACCGGCCTGGGCTCCGACCCCGACGCCGCCTTCCTCCATACCCAGACCCTGGCGACGAAGCTGCTCCAGCACCTCTGCCGCCGCTACCCCGTGGACGGACACGAGCTGTACGTCTCCATCAGCGTGGGCATCACCCTCTTCCCCGAGAACGCCCACACCAGCCAGGACCTGCTCAAGCAGGCCGACGCGGCCATGTACGAGGCCAAGGACCGGGGCGGCAACGCCTTCCACTTCTACGTGCCGAGCCTGCAGGCGGCGGCCGACCTGCGCCTGCAGATGGAGAACGATCTGCGCTCGGCGCTGGAGAACGGCGAACTGGTCCTCTACTACCAGCCCCAGGTGGACAGCGAGCGGAACCAGGTGCTGGGCGCCGAGGCCCTGCTGCGCTGGGAGCATCCCGGCCACGGCCTCACCCACCCGGACGATTTCATCCACATCGCCGAGGAGACCGGTCTCATCCTGGCCATCGGCGAATGGGTGATACGGGAGGCCTGCCGCCAGATCCGGGCCTGGGATGGGGAGTCCAGCCGCCGGCCCCTGCCCCAGGTCTCCGTCAACGTCAGTCCGCGCCAGTTCCGTCAGCCCGACTTCGTGCAGCGGGTGAAGGGCATCCTCGCGGAGACCGGCGTCAGCCCCGGGCGCATCGTGCTGGAGCTCACCGAGCGGATCCTGCTGGAGGACATGGAGGGAGCCGCGGAGCGCATCCGCGAGCTCCAGGCCATCGGCGCCCGCTTCTGCATCGACGACTTCGGGATGGGCTACTCGTCGCTGGCCTACCTGAAGAACCTGCCCGTGGAGGCGCTCAAGATCGACCGCTCATTCGTTCGGGACATCCCCACTGACCCCAACGACGTGGCCATCGTCGAGACCATCATCGCCATGGCCTGGCGCTTCGGGCTGAAAGTCATCGCCGAGGGCGTGGAAACCGAGGAGCAGCTCCACTTCCTCGCCGCCCGCGGCTGCGACGCCTACCAGGGCCACCTCCACAGCCACGCCATGCCGGCCGTGGAGTTCGAGCGCCACCTGGGCTGACCCAATCCGCCCCACCCCCGCAGGCGGCTTCCAGGCGCGACCCACGCCAACCCACCGCCAGTGCGCCACAATCCCGCACCTGCACCTCCCCACGGTGCGCGCGGCGCACCCTACGACCGATGCCGGGGGCGCCCCACCCCGTAGGTGCAGATTCATCTGCACACCCCGGCGGCCCGACCAAAGCCTGTGGGAGGCCCGCCCCCGGAGCGATGGGGCCCATTACGAAGCCTCCAACAGACGGACCGTCACCCGATTCCCCGAAGCCACCAGGCAAAATCCCGTCAATCCTGTCCATTCGGACCCACAAACGAAAAAGGGCCAGGCATCGCTGCCTGACCCTTTCGCTGAAACTGCTGGAAATCCTGGTGGAGCCGAGGGGGATCGAACCCCTGACCTTCGCATTGCGAACGCGACGCTCTCCCAGCTGAGCTACGGCCCCAATGGAGCGCGTATTTTACACAGCGGCCAGGGGCAATGCTAGAGCCGGCAGGCCCGAATGAACCACCCCCCGCCCAACCCCTGGACGCCACAATGCCGCGCCTTCAAATCCCCTTCGCAGTGCCACCGGGGCCCGACCGAAGCCTGTGGGAGGCCCGCCCCCGGGGCGATGGGGCACTGGCCGGAACCCATGAACCCTCATACGACAGCAACCCTTCAACCCTGGGGAAAAAGTCCTGTCAATCCTGTCCAATCAAACCAGCCGCGGTGGCCTACGCCGCCAGTTCGATCCGCAAGCGTCGACCCAGGGCCTGCACGGCCTCGGCCAGCCGCGGCAGCTTCGAATGGTAATGAGGGTCCAGCAGCCTTCGCACGACTTTCTCGTCCACACCAAGACGACGAGCCAGTTCCACCTTGGACACCTTCGCCTCTCGAATTGCCACGTACAAGGCCGCCTTGGCCACCATCTCCGTGGCCGGCGCCACCAGATACTCACCCTCCTGCGACCCAGAGGGTGACGGGAAGTCCAACCCGTCATCAATGCGAGCTGCGAAAGCCTCCCCCATCGCATCGGCTGCCTGTGCCAACGCATCGTGACGGTCATCACCCTGGGTGATCACCTCGGGCAAATCCCGGCACGACACAACAAACCCGCCTTCCTCAGCTGGCATCAACAAAACCGGATACTCGAACGCCCTCATGTGTATCCCCTGCTAGAACAATTCGTCTTCCTGCAAGCCAAGCTGCTTCAACATGGCGTAATAGGTGCCACGCTTCAGCTCATCCCTGGGATTCCGCACAATGGTGTAGCGATCGCATAGTAAAGGGTCTGATGACTTCCCTTCCCACGCTTGGCATCCACACGCACGTCAACACCACGACGCCTGGCCAATCCCTTGACCAGTTTGATGAATTCGCTTCCCTTCATGACTACGAGTATCGGACACATATGTCCGTATTTCAAACGCGATCCCTCCCCCTCAGGGGGAGTGCCGGGGTGGGGGTGACCGGCGGCCGGACCCGGCGCGGCGCTCAGCCGCGAGCCCGGCGCCGAACCCCCTCCCCCCTGCCCCCTCCCGCAAGGAGAGGGGGAGACAAGGACACCGCTCCTGCAGCCGGGGAGGGTTTCCGGAGAGACATCCCCATCCTCCCGCACCCTTCTTCGCGGCGAGGGCGCCCTCGCCGTAGGTGCAGATTCATCTGCACACCCCGGCGGCCCGACCAAAGCCTGTAGGAGGCCCGCCCCCGGGGCGATGGGGCCCAGGCCAGAACCCCTGAATCCCCATACACCCACAGCCCCTCAACCCTGAGGGAAATAATCCTGTCAATCCTGAGAAATCCTGTAAATCCAGTCTATTCGAAGAAAAACCAATCGCCGCGAGGGCGCGCCTCCCACACGGGTTCCCTACCCCGGCGGCCCGACCGAAGCCTGTGGGAGGCCCGCCCCCGGGGCGATGGGGCACTGGCCAGAACCCCTGAACCCCCATACACCCGCGGCCCCTCAACCCTGAGGGAATAATCCAGTAAATCCTGTCAATCCTGTCTATTCAGAATTCCTGTCTATTTCGCGCACGAACTCCGCCAGCCCCTCCTCCCACGGCGGCAGCCGGATCGCCGGCGACTGGATCGACTCCAGCACCGCGTACTTCGGCCGCTCCGCCGGCCGGGGAAACTCCGCCGTCGCCACCGGCACCACCGGGGTCTGTACCCCCAGCGCCCGGAACAGCTCGCAGGTCAGCCCGTACCAACTCGTCCCGCCGCTGCCGGCCAGGTGCCAGGTGCCCCAGGCCTGCGTCTCTACCAGTTCCAGCAGCGCCCGGGCGAGGTGGGGCGCATAGGTGGGCGAACCGTGCTGATCGTCCACCACCCGCACCTCGGGGCGCTCAGCCAGCCCGCGCAGGGTGTTGGGGAAGTTCCGACCCTCGGCCCCGTAGAGCCAGGCGGTGCGGACGATGTAGTGGCGCGGGCAGTGGGCGCGCACCGCCTCCTCGCCGGCCAGCTTGCCGGCCCCGTAGACATTGAGCGGCACGGTGGCGTCGTACTCGTGGTAGGGCCGGCCGGCACGGCCGTCGAAGACATAGTCGGTGGAGATGTGCAGCAGCACGGCCCCCGCGCCGGCGCAGGCCAGCGCCAGGTTGCGCGGGCCCAGGGCGTTGACCCGGCAGGCGCCCGCGGGGTCCGACTCGGCGCCGTCCACGTCGGTCCAGGCCGCGGCGTTCAGCACCAGCGCCGGCCGCAGGGCCGCCACCGCCGCCCGCACCGCCGCCAGATCCGTGATATCCAGCGCCCCGTGCCCCAGCGCCACCACCTCGTGGCCGCCGAACACAACCTGCACGGCCCGCCCGAGCTGGCCGCCGGCGCCGGTGAGCAGGACCTTCACGCCCCGCCCTCCCCGTACACGGGCAGCCGCTCCATCAACTCCGCCAGGCCCGGCGCCGCACCGTCCTTCGCCGAGAGCAGCGGCTCGCGCAGCGGCCAGTGGATGGCGAGCTCCGGGTCGTCCCAGCGGATGGCGATCTCGCTGGCGGGGTCATAGAAGGCGGTGCACTTGTACTCCACCTGCGCCATGTCGCTGAGCACGCAGAAGCCGTGGGCATAGCCCGGCGGAATGTAGACCTGGTGGAAGTTCCCGGCGCTCAGCTCCGCCCCGTACCAGCGGCCGAAGGTGGGCGAGCCGCGGCGGATGTCCACCGCCACGTCCCAGATCGCCCCCTCCACCGCCCGCACCAGCTTCCCCTGGGGATTGGCCAGCTGGGCGTGCAGCCCGCGCAGGGTGCCGCCCACCGAGCGGGAGTGGTTGTCCTGGACGAAATCCACGTCGATGCCGCCCTGGCGGAACTTCTCCCGGTGCCAGGTCTCCAGGAAGAAACCCCGGCTGTCCCGGAACACCCGGGGCTCCACCCGCACCACCCCCTCCAGCCCCGTGTCGCGGTGGAACTTCATGACCTCCCCTCCGCGACCCGCAGCAGGTACTGCCCGTAGCCGTTCTTCGCCATGGGCCCGGCGCAGCGGCGCAGCTGGTCGGCGTCGATGAACCCCTCGCGGAAGGCGATCTCCTCCACGCAGGCGATCATCAGCCCCTGCCGCTCCTGGATGGTGTGGATGAAGTTGGAGGCCGAGAGCAGCGCATCGTGGGTGCCGGTGTCGAGCCAGGCGATGCCGCGCCCGAGCAGTTCCACGTTCAGCTGCCCGCGGGCCAGGTAGGCGCGGTTGAGATCGGTAATCTCCAGCTCCCCGCGGGCCGATGGCGTCAGCCCGGCGGCCATTTCCACCACCGCGCCGTCGTAGATGTAGAGCCCGGTCACCGCGTAGGAGGACTTCGGCCGGGCGGGCTTCTCCTCGATGCTGATGGCCCGGCCCTCGCGGTCGAACTCCACCACGCCGTAGCGCTGGGGGTCCTTCACCCGGTAGCCGAACACCGTGGCGCCCTGCTCCCGCGCCACCGCCGCCTTAACCGACTCCACCAGGCCGTGGCCGTAGAAGATGTTGTCGCCCAGGATCAGCGCCACCCGGTCGCCGGCGATGAACTCCCGCCCGATGAGAAAGGCCTGGGCGATGCCCTCGGGCCGCGGCTGCGCCGCGTACTGGATGTTCAGCCCCAGGTGGGCGCCGTCCCCCAGCAGACGCACGAATCCGCCCTGGTCCTCGGGGGTGGTGATCACCAGGATGTCGCGGATACCCGCCAGCATCAGCACCGACAGCGGGTAGTAGATCATCGGCTTGTCGTAGACCGGCACCAGCTGCTTGCTGGTCCCCATGGTCAGCGGATAGAGCCGCGTCCCCGACCCGCCCGCGAGAATTATTCCCTTCAAGATTCAGTCTCCGTCACGTCTGAACAACAACCAGCAGACTGTTTGAATAGACAGGATTTACAGGATAGACAGGATGTGGGTGGAGTTTCGTCGATTGAGTCTGACATGGTTGCGACCCCTGACCCCAACCGTGCCCCATCCCCCTCCCCCCAACCCCCTCCCGCAAGGGGCGGGGGAGCCATTCGTGCCAGCGTCACGGCACTGCAACCCACCGGGTGCACCGCCCAAACTCCCTCCCCCTCAGGGGGAGGGCTGGGGAGGGGGTGGTCGGACCCAACATTGCCCGCCAACCCATCCAGGCAACTCACCCCCCCAACAAGCTATTCAGAGAAAATCCTGTCAATCCCGCCCATTCCAGAGTACTGCAATGCCCCCTCCCCCCAACCCCCTCCCGCAAGGGGAGGGGGAGCAGAGCATGCCGTGCCCCGGGCGTGTGCCTCAGGCTTTTACTCCCTCCCCCTGAGGGGGAGGGTTGGGGAGGGGGTGGTCAGACCCAACATTGCCTATCAATCCATCCAAGCAACTCACCCCCCAACAAGCTATTCAGAAAAAATTCCGTCAATCCCGTAAATCCTGTCTATTCAAAAACCAATCGTGGCAGAGACGATGACTTCACGGTCTGAACCGTCGAATCACCAGTCCGTCCACGAACCGATAGTGCTTGTCGTTGGCAGTCAGCAGATCCAGACCATGCTCCAACGCCGTCGCTGCGATCAGGGCATCGGCGAGCTGCATCGAGCTATTGAGGGAAAATTGTTCCACCAGGAAACTTGCCCGTGCCGAAATTGCCTGGTCGATGTGGATAATGGTCGCGGACCAGTAGGCCAGCGCCTGGCGCAGGATTTTCAGCTCGCGCTTATCCCGCATCCCCTGCACCAGCTCCATGTAGGTCACTGCAGAGAGGGAAAAGGCAGGCTCCCCGTCGAGAAGTTCAGCCGCCCGCTCATTCCCCCGCAGGTTCCAGATCAGGACATCCGTGTCCACCAGAATCACGGCAATTTCCTCCCGCGCCGCAGCTGGCGCACCTGCTCCTCCACATCAACCGTCTGCTCCCGCCACAGGCCAAAGGCCGGATTCCTCCCGCCCGCCTGCGGTACCTGCCCCGTTGCCGGCCAACGTGTGAGCAGGGCACGCCGCTTGCCCCGGTAGGTGATGATCACCTCCTCACCCCGGTCCGCGGCGGCCAACACCTCCGCGGTATGCAGCCTGAGATCTTTCGTGGTGGCTTCCATAGTGCCTTCCTCATAGAAGTTACACTGAAAAGTGTAACTCCAGCCGCCAGGAAAGCAATCCATAGACCAGCCGATGCCCCCCAACCCCCTCCCGCAAGGGGCGGGGGAGCCATTCGTGCCAGGCTCACGGCACCATTCAAACCAATCGCGGCGAGGGTGCCCCTCCCACACGGGTTGTCCTACCCCGGCGGCCCGACCGAAGCCTGTGGGAGGCCCGCCCCGGGGCGATGGGGCACTGGCCGGAACCCATGGGCTCACCAACATCTGGCCCTGCCCAAAGCCCCCACACAGAATCCCGTCAATCCTGTAAATCCTGTCTATTAAAGACTTTCCCTCAACCCAGCCCCAGCCGCTCCCGCTGGTACACCTTCTTCGTCACCGCCACACACCACTCAGGGTGCAACTGCGTGGCGCACGAAGTTGCCGCCGATGAAGCCGGCGCCGCCGGTGACCATAAGGGCCTTGTCCATACACACCAACCCTTTCACCTGCATACCGCCTCTGTCATGTTTACTTCATTTTCAAGCGCATGTCAGTGAAGGCGGCCCGAAACGCAAACGGGGAGGCCGAAGCCTCCCCGTTTACAGAATTGCCAGCACAACAACCCCAACTACCCCCCATAACCCTCCGGGTTCATCGACTGCCAGCGCCAGGTGTCCGCCATCATCTGCTCCAGGCCCCGCTCCGCTCTCCACCCCAGTTCCCGCTCCGCCTTGGAGGGGTCGGACCAGTACTCGGCAATGTCCCCAGCCCGCCTCGCTACAATCTCGTAAGGGACAGCCCGACCCGACGCCTGTTCGAAGGCCCGCACCATCTCCAGCACGCTGTAACCCCGCCCGGTGCCGAGGTTCCAGGTGAACACCCCCGTCTGATCGGGAAGATACTCCAGCGCCGCCAGGTGCCCCCGGGCCAGATCCACCACGTGGATATAGTCCCGCACCCCGGTACCGTCTCGGGTGGGGTAGTCCCCCCCGAAGACCGACAGCTTCTCCAGCCGCCCCACCGCCACCTGGGCGATATAAGGCAGAAGGTTGTTGGGAACCCCCTGCGGGTCCTCGCCAATGCGCCCGGACTCGTGCGCCCCCACAGGGTTGAAGTAACGCAACAGACCGACAGCCCAGCGCTCATCGGAGTGGGCCAGGTCTCCGAGCACCTCCTCCACCATCAACTTGGAACGTCCATAAGGATTGGTGGGCATGCCCGTGGGCAAGTCCTCATGGTAGGGAACCACCTCCGGCTCCCCGTAGACCGTGGCCGAGGAACTGAAGACGATGCGGAAAACACCTGCATCCGCCATCGCCCGGCACAAGGCCACCGTACCGCCCACGTTGTTGTCGTAGTAGTCCAGGGGCTTCTCTACACTCTCGCCCACCGCCTTGAGCCCGGCGAAGTGAATCACCGCATCAACGGGCTCCGAAGCGAAAACCCGGTCCAGCAAACGTGCATCCCGAACATCCCCCTCCACGAACATCGGACGCCTACCGGCAATCGCTTCCACCCGCCGCAGGGACTCCAGCGAGCTGTTGCAGAGATTATCCAGCACCACCACATCGGAGCCCGCCTGCAGCAGCTGCAGCACGGTATGGCTGCCGATATAGCCGGCGCCGCCAGTTACCAGGACTCTTCTCGACATCGGTTTTCCTTGACTCAAAAGGGATTGAAGCGACGGGAAACTACCCGAATAAGGCCAGCTTGACCCACTCCAGCGGGGGCAACAGCATCGCAGCCAATGTCCAATCGCCGCGAGGGCACCCCTCCCGTAGGTGCAGATTCATCTGCACACCCCGGCGGCCCGACCGAAGCCTGTGGGAGGCCCGCCCCCGGGGCGATAGGGCACCGGTCAAAACCCACGGACCCTCAAACAACCACGGCCCTCAACACTGAGGGAAATCCTGTCAGTCCTGAGAAATCCCGTAAATCCTGTCCATTAAACTCATTCACGAACCTGGTCACTCTCCAGGAACCACCGGTAGGTCGCTTCCAGCCCCTCGCGCAGGCCGATGGAAGGGGTCCAGCCCAGGGCTGCCAGTCGGGAGACGTCCAGGAGCTTGCGGGGGGTGCCGTCGGGCCGGCTGGGGTCGAAGACCAGTTCGCCCTGGAAGCCCACCACGGCCTTCACCGTCTCGGCGAGCTCGCGGATGGTGACATCCCGGCCCGTGCCCACGTTGATGTGCGAGACCATCGGCTCGGTGTGGGCCGCGTAGTCCTCGTCCGCCAGGCCCATCACGTGGACACAGGCGGCAGCCATGTCGTCCACGTGCAGGAACTCCCGCATGGCATTTCCGGTCCCCCAGACCGTCACGGCGTCGGCACCGGCGATCCTGGCCTCATGGAACCGGCGGATCAGGGCCGGAATCACATGGCTGTTCTCCGGGTGGAAGTTGTCCCCCCGGCCATAGAGGTTGGTGGGCATCACCGAGCGGTAGCGGGTACCGTACTGGCGATTGTAGGACTCGCACAGCTTGATCCCCGCGATCTTCGCCACCGCATAGGGCTCGTTGGTGGGCTCCAGCCTGCCTGACAACAGCGCATCCTCTGCCATCGGCTGCCCGGCGTCCCGCGGGTAGATGCAGGAACTGCCAAGGAACAGCAGGCGTTCCACGCCGGCCCGGTGGGCGGCATGGATCACGTTGCACTGGATCATCAGGTTCTCGTAGATGAACTGGGCCGGGTAGGTGTTGTTGGCGTGAATCCCGCCCACCCTGGCCGCCGCCAGCACGACATGGTCGATGTCATGCTCGGTAAAGAACCGTGCCACCGAGGCCTGGTCCAGCAAGTCCACCTCGTCCCGGCCGGCCGTGACGATATTGCAATGCCCCCGCTCCGACAGCGCCCGCACGATCGCCGACCCAACCATGCCGCGGTGGCCGGCGATGAAGATGACATCCGATGGCTTCAATACCTCACTCATGATATGTAAAGGTGGTGTACCCCTCCTGCTGGCAGAGCTGGTCCCGCTCCGCCTCGCGCAGGTCCGCCACCACCATCTCCTTCACCAGCGCCTCGAAACTCGTCCTCGGCACCCAGCCCAGCTTCTCCTTCGCCTTGGCGGGATCCCCCAGCAGGGTCTCCACCTCGGTGGGCCGGAAGTAGCGGGGGTCCACGGCCACAATCACCCTGCCCGTTTCGTCCAGCCCCTTCTCCTCCACCCCCTCGCCTTCCCAGCGCACCGCCATGCCCAGCTCCCGGCAGGCAATCTCCACGAACTGACGCACCGAGTACTGCACCCCGGTGGCGATGCAGAAATCGTCCGGCGCCTCCTGCTGCAGCATCAGCCACTGCATCTCCACATAGTCGCGGGCGTGGCCCCAGTCACGCTTGGAGTTGAGGTTGCCCAGGTAGAGGCAGTCCTGCAGCCCCAGCTTGATCCGCGCCAGGGCGCGGGTGATCTTGCGGGTGACGAAGGTCTCCCCCCGGATCGGCGACTCGTGGTTGAACAGGATGCCGTTGCAGGCGTACATCCCGTAGGCCTCCCGGTAGTTGACCGTAATCCAGTAGGCGTAGAGCTTCGCCGCCGCGTAGGGCGAGCGGGGGTAGAATGGCGTGGTCTCCCGCTGGGGCACTTCCTGCACCTTGCCGAAGAGCTCCGAGGTGGAGGCCTGGTAGAAGCGGGTCTTTTTCTCCAGCCCCAGGATCCGGATCGCCTCCAGCAGCCGCAGCGTGCCCAGGGCGTCGGAATTGGCCGTATACTCCGGCTCCTCGAAGGAGACCGCCACATGGGACTGCGCCGCCAGATTGTAGATCTCGTCCGGCTGCACCTGCTGGATGATGCGGATCAGGCTGGAGGAGTCGGTCAGGTCCCCGTGGTGCAGGATGAAACGGCGATCCGCCTCGTGGGGATCCTGGTAGAGATGGTCGATCCGGTCCGTGTTGAACAGCGAAGTCCGCCGCTTGATGCCGTGGACCTCGTACCCCTTGCCCAGCAGGAACTCGGCTAGGTAGGCGCCGTCCTGGCCGGTGATGCCCGTGATGAGTGCTTTTTTTGTCATCAATGATTCCAGTAGCGATTAACTGTGAACAAAGAACTGCGGCAGCTTGCTGAGATTCTTCCACGCCAGGGCGGTCAGGCCGCCCACGCCGTTGGACTTCAGGGCGCGGTAGTCCTCCGCCGACTTGCGCAGGATGTTGGCGAGCGAGCGGTTGCTGGCTCCACCCACCCGCATCTTCACCAGCACCTCGGGGATGTAGCCCACCTGGATTCCGCCGCGGCCGAGAAAGCGCAGCATGCAGTCATAGTCCGCGGCGATGCGGTAGCGCGTATCGAACCCCCCCAGCGCCTCGTATACGGAACGCCGGGCATAGAAGGTCGGATGGGGCGGCATCCAGCCGCGCGCCAGGCGGGCCGACGAGAACCGCCCCGCGCGCCATGTGCGCACCACCCGGTCGGGCGCCTCCTTGCGCACGTAGAGGAGATCGCCATACACCGCGCCCACCTCCGCGTCGGAAAACGCCCCGGCCACGCGGCGCAGCACATCCGTATCGGCGTACAGGTCATCGGAATGGAGAAAGCCCACCACCTCGCCGCCGGCGTGGTGCAACCCCTTGTTGAGCGCGTCGTAGATGCCGCGGTCCGGCTCGCTCACCAGCACCCCAATCCGGTCGGCATACCCCTGCAGCACCTCCAGGGTGCCATCCGTCGAGCCGCCATCGATCACGACCAGTTCCACGTCGTCATGGGACTGCGCCAGCGTCGAATCGAGTGCCGCTGCGATGGTGGCGCGGTTGTTGTAGACAGCGGTGATGACTGAGATCTTCACGCCTCCGTCGATACCTTGATGTCCAGCACCTTCTCGATGGCCTGCTCCAGCGGGTCGCCCGACTCGCGCATGTGCCGCTGTACCTCGATCACCTTCACGTCCACCAGCGTCCGGTACCACCAGCCCTGCAGGAAATGGAACACGAAACCCTGCCAGCCGTCGAGGAAGCCGAGGCGCAGAAAATAGCGGTACAGGAAATAGAGGAAGGCGCGCAGCCCCATCGGCAGCCGCACATAGACCTTGAGCTTGAGCCAGCGTTTCATTCCCGCCTGCATGCTCAGGCGTGGAGCGGTGGCCGCCTCCGCCTGTGAATTTTCATGCAGCAGCAAATCCACCGCCTCGCGGCTGGCATAGCGGTTGTGCTTGTCCGTCCACCAGGTCACGGAATTGAGGTTGATGTCGGCAATATCAGCATCCAGATGTGCGACCCCGCCCTCCACCACCATGTGCTCGTCCATCCAGCGGTTTTCGCAGCGGGCATGCCCCGTACGCCAGACGCGCAGCATGCGCAGGGGGTAAATCGCGCCATGCCGAATCCAACGGCCGAGAAAATGAATCTGCCGGTTCACCGTCAGGCCCATGACCCCGTCCGGGTAGCGCGGCAACTCCCGCGCAAGCGCGGCCGCAAGTTCCGGTGTCACCACCTCGTCGGCATCCAGCCGCATGGTCCATTGCGTATCGATGGCAGCATTGTCCAGCGCCCAGTTCATCTGCACCGAATGATTGATCCACACATGCTGCACCACCTCCGCCCCCGCCGCCCGGGCCAATTCAACGGTCTTGTCCGTGGAGAAGCAGTCGACCACGATCACCCGCCGGGCCACCCCGCGCAGGCTCTCCAGGCAGCGGGGCAGGTGCTTCTCCTCGTTGAAGGCGAGAATGATGACGGTCAGGTCGGCGGGCATGAGTCAGGGCTTGCGCGCAATTGCGATCATGGACTTCGCCAGGGGCGGAACCCGCCCCACACGCGTGAAGGCGATGTCACGGAAACCTGCTTCTTTCAGCAAGACCCCCAGTGTCCGGACCGACCAGAACTTGATATGACCGTGGTCCCACAGTGCCGTGAAGTGCGCGTCCATCCGACCGGTCAGCGCCAGGACCAGGTTCTTCCAGTAGCCATGGTAGGGCGTGGAGATGATAGCCGTCCCACCCGGCTCCAGCAGGTCAAACAGCGTCGCCGCATACTTTCGGGGAAAGTAAACATGCTCGACCACCTCCAGGCTGGTCACCACGGGAAACCGCCCATAGCTGGCCGACAAATCGTCATAGGCAGAACCGGCGTATAGCTTGAGGTGCGGGAAACGGGAGTTGGCCTGGGCGATACCATCTGTAGAGGGGTCGATCCCGGTAACATCCCAGCCATGCTGCGAGAGCACGTTCGCCACGCTGCCATTGCCGCACCCCAGTTCGAACAGACGCCCCTCCCGCAGCCGCCGGAGTTCCTTCAACAATGCGGGCAGCAGGTAGTCATGGGAGGAAGTCAGCTCAGAATCATCCCAGCGATAACCTGATATTTCAGTCTGCTCCATTCTCTTCACTTTTGAACTCCCGTCGCTTGACCGGCGCTGCGGGATTCCCCTTGGCCACCATCCATTGCGGGAGATCACTAAACACACTCGAGCGCGCTGTTACCACAGCCCCGTCGCCAATAGTCACTCCCGGACCGACGAACACATCAGCAGTGATCCACACCCACTCGCCAATCGTAATGGGTGCGGTGACGAGTGGCATAGCCGCCTGGGTGTAATCATGGCTGGCGGAACACAGGAAACTGTACTGGCTTATCGTGGAGTGGGCACCGATACGAATCTTGTCCACGCAGTAGCAATCCACCCCTTCACTCAAGCAGGCATGATCGCCCATTTCGAGATTCCATGGCGCCCATATGCGGGCTGACGGATACGGGTGTACCCCCTTGCCCAGCTTGGCACCGAATAGGCGCAGTAGCAGACAACGCCAGGCGTGTAGCGGGCGCGGTGTTGGCCGGTAGAGCACCAGCCACACGACCTGCCAGAGCATACGTGCGAACTTGTCTCGGAAAGTAAGGCGCTGGCTACGCACCGCTAGGCCTATGAGGTGGTTCAATCCAGACGCACGCAATCAGGCCGAGGCCCTTGTCCCAGCACCCATGCATACACCGAGCACATCTGCGCAGCAACGGCAGGCCATGTGAAGCGGTCCTCCACTAACGCACAACCGCGACTGCCCATTTCGGCAAGCTCATCGCTGCTCATTTCAAAAAGCGTACCCAAGCCTTGGCGGATCGACTCCACGTTCGGCTCCATTGGAACCGCTGCATCGGCGGCGAAACCCTCCGGGAGATTACACTGTGAGGTCATCAGTACAGGCAGTCGGTGGGCCCACGCTTCAAGTACGGCCATGGGCAGCCCCTCACTGAAGGAAGGAAGAACGAAAGCATCGGCACGCAACAAACTCGCCAACTTCTGCTTCTCGAACTGCGGCCCCACGAAGTGTACAGTCGACCCGATACCAAGCCCTTCTACCAAACCTTCAAGCTCCGCTTGGTTGCCGTTCTGGTCCCATCCGGCAACAACCAAATGCCACGACCTGCCGTGCGACGCGCGCAGTTCCTGCGCCCACGCATGAAGCAGATTTGCCAAACCCTTCTTAGGATGTATACGACCAAGAAACAACAAGACCCGACTCTGCAAGGGGATTTTGTCCAACCAACTCGGCTCTACCCCGTCAGCGCTAAGCAGCGGTAATTCGACACCGTTTGGGATAATCGCCACAGGATTTCGCAGGCCATACGCCCGTATTGATTCATACTCTGAATCACAGAGTGCATGCAAACACGTAGCTCGCCGCAGGTGTCGATTCTCATACGCCCACCCTGCCAGTTTCTTCTTAACAGCCGAATTGCGTATGGCCCACGGATCCAACATTCCATGGGGTGACACAACCCTGGGTGCACCCTTGTTTCCTGCCCATCGTGAACTCACTACTGACGGATACATCCACAATCCGTGGGCATGCACCAGGTCCACTTGTCCCATTCTCAAAGCCGCCCCCATCCCCGGGGCAAAAGCGAACGAAGCCGGACCCCGCGTAGTGCACAGCGTTATATCAAGCCCTTGCCACTGTTCAATATCATCTGCCGCGAACCGATCATCGACCGAATAGACACTTACCTCACATCCCTGTCGACTCACCTCCTGCGACAGTGAACGTACCGCCCAAAACAATCCCCCTGCCCGCCGTGAAATAGCTGCGGTAACGATGCCAATCCTCATTTTGGTTCCAACACCCGCAGGATCATACTGTCCAGCACACCGGGTTTCTTTATGGGAGCCTGCCCGGCACACTCCAGAGTTCCGTGCAATCCTTGTGCGAAAGTCTCGAGCGTCCACCGACTGACAATTTTCTCACTAGCCCGGCCCATTGCCGTGCGGTCACAGGATTCCGATGCCATTTCCCACATTTGGGTTGCCAACTGCCCAACGCCCCCCGGATCCACGGTGAAGCCGTTTACCCCCTCTCGCACAAGGTCTGGTGCACATCCGCATTTCTCCGAAACCAGGACCGGCAGACCTGCAGCCATCGCCTCGTTGACGACCAATCCCCATGTCTCGCTTGAGCTAGGTAGCACGAAGACGTCTGCCAACCCATAGTAAGCGGGCAATTCTTCATAGTCCTTATAGCCCGGCAGGCGGATCAAATCCTCCAATCCGAGATTCTGGACCAACGCCCAAATCTCTCCGCGTAATGGGCCATCGCCCACCAGAACCAATCCCCACGGCTGAGTCCCACAGTCAACAACATAATGTGCATACGCCAGCACGAGTCCTGTCAAGTTCTTGACGTCAATAAAGCGAGCACACGTCAGAAAGTAATGCTCCGGCAGGTCCAATTCTTCTCGCAGGAACGTCGCCTTGGCTCGTGCACGCTGCGCCCCTTCTCGAAAATGCTCATTATCCACCACATCATAACCTGTCCAGATTCGTTCTTCCGGCATCCCCAGGTTAATCAGGTACTCCATTCCTCGTACACCAGAGGTGAGAGCACTTCCATATAATTTCGTAATCCTTGATTTCACCCACTCCTTCCACCCAACACGTGGTCTGTCATGCCATGTGCTATCAGAGAGCAGTACAGACGGAACACCCCCTTGCACACACCATCTTAGAACCGGATACAACGCAGGCGAATTACGCCCAAAGACAACGCCATCCGGCTTCACGTCGTTCAACAGCGCAATTAGACGCGTCGCCGATCTGCGATCCGATGGAACCGGCTCATCTGCCCCATAGGCTCGAAGCACCTGCAACTCTTCATTCTCACCACCTCCAAACCACGGGTAGTCTACCTGTGCCCCAACCCGCTCTATTACTGTCAAATCCCACCCAACAGCTTGGCACCAAGCTGTCGCTTTACTTAGCCGCGCGCGATGATAGGGACCAAGAGCATCAAAAATTATGACTGCACGCTTCGGCGATTCCTTCACAGTTACCATCACCTATGAATCTCGTTCGAAGACGCGCTTCCACACTCGGCCGGCCTCTCGCTCATAATTCATGTTCGAAACCGCAATCTGCTGCACGCGCGCACGCGTGGCTGCCAATTCTTCGCTTGACACCCCACCCAACCGTGCCAAGACATCGCCTATCTCCTCAGGGTCATAGGGATCGGCTACCGCCCCAATATCATGCCTGCGGACCAACAGATCCAGCCCAGGATAGTTGGCGGCTACGACCGGCAGTCCGCAACGCAAGTACTCCGTGAGTCTGCCAGGACACTGATAGAAGTGACCAATTCCAGAGTTCGGGTACAACAACAGACCAATATCGCAAGCCGCGTAAACCCGAAGCAAATAGTCGAATGGCAATCTTTCAAGACACAACACTCTTCCGCAGACAGCAGGGTATCCTGGATCCGCCTCAAGTTGTGCCCGACGGCTGGAATCATCCATTCCCGTAAAAACCAGGGCGAAGTTATCTGGAAGTTGCGCCAGCGCCCGCAATGATTCCGGCGACATGCGGTCAACGCCGTAGGGCCCGCCCGCGATCACCAGTCGCGCACCACTGAGCTCTTCCATTCCAAGTCTACTCAAGAGCCCTCTCCGCAAACTCTCATCACGCGCAGGGACGGGCCAGTCCGCCGGCAGGGCGGTTGGTACCACCTCGGGCATTTTTGGCAACCGATACAGGCTCGCCATAAATCGAGCGCGGTTGACTTCATTGCAGATCACCACATCGGCCCGACGCGCAACGAATTGCTCCGTTATTTCGTAAAGCCAGTGTTGACCCGGACCCAAGAAATCCTGGGTATGATAAATCGTGCGTCGCCGACTACCGAGCATCCACAATATAGCTGCGAAGGGTGTCTGTTGCGCGCCCTGCACATAAATATATTTAACCCTCGCCTTGCGAGCCTCGTGAAGCATTCGCTTCACGAGTAGCAGCGCTGACGCCACGCCGGACTTCTTGACAAGAATGTAATTGAGTTGCGGATACTCCACAAGCCAATCCGGCGGCGGTTGGTTTCCCCAGGCGATATAAGTGACACTGATATTATTCCGCGAAAGTTGAAGAGCACTCATCGCCTGATGCGGAGCCCCATCATCCCCTATGGGATACCCCAGAAACACAATACACGTTGCGGTCATACAACTCCCTGTCACTTCTTGCCTTAGGCTACTACCAGGCGACCCTTAATCCGCTCACATAGTAGCGCGGCCGTCTCGATCTTAGCCAACACAACCGTACACTACTATTCTGCGAGTTTTTCTTTTTGCTCGGGAGGTATCGGTAGGCCGCGATAGGTAAGTAGACGACGACGGGACGCATATATCAGCATCGGCGTCAGGAACAGGTACAGGGTGATCAGCCGACCAGGCAAGATAAAGATCGAGCCTACCACTGCGGTTGGGATCAGGATCGAGATCATGACGTACCAGATCTGCATGCCATGATTTTCCTTCTGCAAGGCTCCTTCCCATATGCGCCGCACGATAATGGCGGCAAAGTAGTAAAATAACGCACCGAAATACCAGAATTCCGTAAATGCGTTTGCGGGGCCTGTCGGATTACTTCCGTATGGCATGACCCAACCGTATCGCTTCCACAAACTGTCCTCATCAAACCCTATCCGGATCATCAATGCTTCCTTTACATCACCGCCGACAATCTGCCGCGGGACCAACATGCTCACAACAGCATTGTAAAAGGAGCTACCTAGTCCAAAGTTGAGGTCCTGCTGAACAGCCGCTGCTCGAACAATGAAAGAATCAAACTCGGCATAGCCAGTTCCGGAGAATACGTCAGCCACTTCTGAACGCACCTGAATCTCCCGGATCTGTTCCATGTCAATCCCGTACTGCGTGATGGTTCTATATTGCGGCATGATCACGATTGCAACGAAGACGAACACTCCTCCAGCGATCGCCGTCCATCGGGGAGGCGTCCAGCGACGCATGAAATACAAACTCAACAGTATTACCAGTATGATGAAGACCAGAGTGGATCTTCGACCCAGAAAGATCACAGTCAAGAGCGGATAGACCGAGAAAAGCGCAACTGTTATGCCACGCACCGCTGAGGGCCTGTTCAGAAAGGAAAGTAGTGCGAACAGCAAGCCCGGATAGATCAGCTGTCCAAAGAAAACATACCTTACGGGCAGGCCGGACCACACCAGGCCATAGTGCCCTCCCCCTGTGAACTGGGCGACGAACCCACCGGTCAGCACGGCCAACTTGTACTGGAAATAGAAGCCCACTACGTAAAGCAGGACCGCTGCATGGAAGAGTCTTCGGTGCGAGTGTGCCCGCCGCTTCGGACTGGGTAACAATCCCCGCCTCTTCCATGCCCTACTGTGATACCCGAGCCACCCCGCCTGCACGCAAATAATGGACATCAGGAGCGCAAGTTCCATGCCGCCGTCATGCAACACCTGGGGCGGAAACTTGGACGGATTGCTCAGGGCGCCAAATGCCTGGGGTACTATATAGAACAACCATGCTGCCCCAAAGAGCGTGGGAAACTGATACAACCTATCTGCCCTTTTCAGGCCCCACCAAAAGCTCCTGACGCTGAGCGCAACCAGTATCCAGAATAGTCCCCAGGCGATCAATCTGCCGTCCTCTTGTTGAGAACCGTCAATAGTCGCTTTGCATACGCCGCCTCCGAAACCACCGCACACTTCCGAGTCGCATTGAAGCCAAACTCCGCTAGTCGTTCAGGCGCATCAGAAAGCCATGACAGCCTTTCGCAAATGCTATTCGCATCCCGGATCGGAACAATAAATCCGTCTTCGCCATCACTCACCACGCTACCGGTATTGTCTGTACAAATCACAGGCAGACCGGCCGCCAAGGCTTCATATGAGGCCGTCGCAGAACCCTCACAAAGTGAGGGCAACAGGAAAACATCCGCCCATGCGTAGTGCTTCGGCATGTCACTTCGCGGAACCGATCCCAGCACCTGGACATGGGAAGAAAGATCTCGCAACACGCCTGGCCGAAGGTCAATCGGACCTACTGCCCGGAATTGCGCACGCGGTCCCATGAGCTTTGCCGCCTCCAACACATAAGGTGTTCCCTTACGCAGCCCAACCGAACCGACCATCAAGACCCGGAGTGGACCCTCGTATCGCCTTTCCCTGACATGTCCCTGATAGCGGGCCAGATGCACGCCGTAGGGAACGACCTCACAACGCTCAACCGGTCCACCGCACAATCCTATTGCCGTTCTTACAAATTCCGAACCGCAGAGAATCAGGTCCGCTTGGCTCCACTCCGCTTCCTCGGTTTCGCACAGGCGGTCAAAGACCGACTCATTGGTAGGCCTCTCACCCCACTCCGGGTGTGCTTCAGCCTCCTCCAGCATCAGCTGCCTCTCGAAACGCAGCGGCGCGATGGTTTGCTCCATCACAGCTCGAAAGCCCGCTCGACGCGCTGCGGATAGAAGCGGGAGACCGGCCCCGTTGAACGTGTAGACCGCACGCGCAGAGCCGAAGCCCCCATTCAGGATTCTCCGACAGAACTCCTGGTTTGCCCAAAGATTGACTGCCGTCCTCTCTGCGGCCGTGCGGGCCTTGCGGAGTCGCCACGCGTACCGCACACCAAACCAATCAAAGCTTGAGATCTTGGCCTGAGGAATTCCTTCAGGCGACCGACCCAGAATCTTTCGAACTGGACCATTCTGAAGCGATTGCGGAAGCAGACTCAAGGCGCGCAACAGTCCCGTCGATGAACAAATATCGGTATAGAGGTGACCCAGTTGGCCAGCATTCTGCAGAATCCTTGGAACGGAATAGTGCATGCGGGCGCCGAGTTGTGCTACCAGGAATGGATATGGTTCAGACATGTGTTGAAGTCAATAGAGTGGTCAAAATCGTTTTCAGGCCGCTGACGCACCAGATACAGGATACAGCAATGCAACCGCATCCGCCGGCCCGGTCCAACTCTCGCCCACCAAGTGGGATTGCGTCGTCACTGCGCTGTCCGGCCCCGCATCAGCGCAAACGTGCCGCCAGGATCCGCCCATAGCCTTTGGCCCAAGCCGGAACGTAACGCCGCCAACCTGGCCGTAACGCGGCGGGGTAATGCCAAGACTCCAATGCCAGCGGGGAATGGATTGCGTGACGAGATGCCATCAGGGTCCGCAAAACGTCGTGGTACTGTTCCGCCATCTGCCCGACGTCAAAGCGCGCCAATGCCGCTGAATGTGCGTTACTGCTCAACCGGTCGAGAAGTGTTCGGTCGTCTGCCAGTCGATTGAGCGCGTCGGCAGCGCGACGGATGCTCCCGACGGGAAATAGCAGCCCGGTCACACCGTCTTCGACGACAAAGTCGGTCACGCCCCGAATCAGAGAGGCAACAGGCACACAGCCGGTAACCATAGCCTCCACAAGAGACAGTCCGAGGCCTTCAAACCGCGACGGGAACAGCAGCACGTCATGCCGAGCCATCAAGTCAGCCACCTGGGCGGGCGGGACCGCGCCCAGGAAGTTAAAACTGCTGGAACTGCCACGCGCAGCAGCCTTCAGCGCACCCAGATCGGGGCCATCACCAGCAATCGTGAACCTTATGTCGGGCCGATTCAGCCTTCTGGCGATTCGCGGTATATCCAAAACCCCTTTGGACGAATTCTCGACTCGCCCCAGGCATAGGACTCGCAGTACGGCCTCGGAATGGTCGCGCCTGGTCGACGCAAATGGGCTGAGGTCACATCCATTAGGGATGGCATGTGTCCGCTCAGGGTCGAAACCGTGGCGACGAACCAAGTCTTTACGGACCCTCGGCGATACTCCCACGGTCGCGTGCACGAAGTCGCGGATTGCACGGGCGTGGGCATACGTTCCCGGCGTGATGCTATGCACTATCAGGAGGCGAAAGAAGTGCTCTGGAAGGTATCTTGCCAGGTTGGGCTGAAGCACCCCACCCAGCACGTCGAGGATCACACCATCGAACCTCTCACTTTCGAGATAGGCGATCACCGCCGCGGCCTGCTCCCGGTCCGAGGCGGCGTCCATGCCGACAACAATCCCGTGGGCGCGTTCCGCCTCCATCCCAGGCTCGTTCCAGGCTTCTATGCCCCTTGGGCCGATACCGATCCAGCGCATCTCAACGCCATGTTCCGCCAAGCCCTGACGCAAACGACTGGCTACGGAATAAACACCACCTATCATCGGAATGGCAAAACTAGCGATTTTCATAACTAAATAATATTAAGGCAAATAAAGCTGTATCCCACGCACACACCTGACATGCAACCCTCGTTATGCTTGCGTGGCACCACACCTCTCCGTCAGCAACATAATGTACAAGAGCAGCGCATTTCTCGACTACATCTTTATTCAGTGCGCAAGCACACGAACCCTCGTCGACCACTCCATGCCGAACGCGTGTATTGCAATATCACTTTCAGTTATCCACGATGCATTTGTCGAAGGAAACATTTACCCATTCTTATGCCAGGCGCCTCAATGTAGCCCATCGTTAATGTCGAAACATAGTATGTTAGCGTAACGACCGACACAAATAGCAGTACAAGTTGCCCCTCAGGTAATTTGACAAACTCGTAAACTCCAAAGTTAAACAACAACTCATTCACAATATAAAGAACAATAAAGTGAATTATATACATCGAGTAGGAGCTTTTACCAATCTCAATTAAAGCACGAAAAACAATATTGCTGGGTATACCCACACCAGATATTTTGATAGTTATAATTGAAAATGCAACAGCCGATAGAGCTGGATAAGCAAAGCCATCAAAGCCTGTATCATACACGCGGTCATTCAGCAGGAAACAACTTTCAACGATTAAAAACGCAGCGAGCGCAAGATGTGCTGCGGATATTTTATAATTCAGCATTCTAAATGTTGCCATTCCAATAAGAAATACGTTTATTTGATTAATAATAAGTGCATATATATACCCAAATTGATCATTAGGAATTACCCGATCCAGAATTTCTCTGTCGACCAGATGCGGCTGAACATGGCATATGGCATAATACTGAACTAAGAATGAAAACACCGCAACAACGATTATTAACAGAAAGAATTGCGTCAGACTCATCCTGCGAAGCAATAGATACATAACCGGAAAAATCGCATAAAATGATACTTCTGTGGCGATACTCCAGCCTCCAGGAACAACGAAGTTAAAGTTGAAAGGGTCGAATCCGTGTAGGAATAGGATATTCTCCACAATTCCGGAGATCGTATAACCCTTCGGAACAGCCAACTGCCCTCCCTGATATAGACTCAACCCGGATCGCCACACGAAATACAGAATGATTCCAAAATAATACAAAGGTGCAATGCGGAAAAAGCGTCTAATATAGAAGTTTGTTGGGGAACTTTCGTCACGCTCACTCGCAGAGAGGCACAGAGTTAGGGCGGAAGCAACAAAGAATAGTTGAACCCCCACTTGTCCATAGTTACAAATCCAAGCCACTAGCGTCGAAAGCCCACCTATGTTCTGGTGGCTATGCACCGCAATTACACCAAGAATTGCCACGCCCCTTAGAACATCTATGTATTGATGCCGTACTGCAGCGTCAGCACTACCTATTCGCATAAAAGGGTTGATCAACGCTTTACCCAAAGAACATCCAATATCACACCAACTTGCTTTCTGGACGGAACAAAGGTCCGCAAATACATTTCAACCGCCCCAGCGTGAAGCATGCCGAAGTGCACCCATTCATCGTTCTAACGCCCGTCCGCAGTGTAGCCCATTCTTTCCATCCAGGGCCCGATGCGTTCCTGGAACTCTTCCAACTGCTCAGGGCTCAAATGTGCTCGCCATTGCCCTACCGACGCATCGGTGATCCGTTCCGCCAAGCGCTGGTGGCCCTGCTGGTTCCTGACACGCGTCTTCGAATAGTTCTCGGACTGCAACTGTGCCGGATCGAGCGACTCGCCCAGAAAGGTCATCACTTTCTCCAAGACTGCCCGAGGATCTCGACACAGTGATTCGTACCGGACCAGTTCTATTTTTGCTCCGCTTTCCTGAGCCGTCACAAAAGCGGCCACGGAGCGCTTCCAGAGTTCCGTGTACATTGGAATACTTCCACTCTTGACTCTCGGATTGCGAAGCGCCGAGAGATAACCGTCCCGGGGATCTCGTAGCATGAAAACGAATTTTGACCGGGGGAAATGGCGCGTGAGGAAGGGTAGACACAATGCGTGCTCAGGGGTCTTTTCCACAAACCGCCGGGCGCCCTTCTGCTCCATCAGGGCGTTTGCAATTGCATCAAAGAGATCTACCGAGTCGCGCGCCTGACGCAAAATCCGGCTCATCTCTTCTTGTGGCAATTCCGGATAGCGAAGATCGAGATAGTTGCGCCGGAAGAAAAACCACGTTTCATCCTCCAAGCCACAGAAACCGGGGTGGCTCCGTAGGAGCGACTGCATCAATGTTGTGCCACTGCGCGGTGGCCCCATGACGAACACGTGTTCGGAATCGGAGATGGTGCGCACCCAGTGATAACGGGCATTGCGCAGAGCCCAAAGAGGGTGCGCTATTGCCTTGAGCAACCGGCGCGATGTCAGACCACGGTCAAGGGAGGGTTCAAGGCTAGCGGGTTGCGGTTTCATTGGCAGCGAGTCCTGCACGACGATTCAAGGAAAGCCGGTGACCGAAAATGGTGGGTCGGATGCCCAATTGTCTCTCAGTTTCCCGGACGAGAACCAGGTTCCAGATGGCCAAGCTCAATCCGGTGGCCATTGCCGCGCCGTCGATTCCGGCCAGGGGAATCAGAATTGAGTTCAGCGACACGTTCACGAAGGTGCTCAGGGCAACTCCCCACGCCACCGTCTTCTCGTGGCTGCACATCACCAGCAAAGCCTGCACCGGCCCGGTGGCCACGTTCAGCAATTGCGCAATGCTCAGTAGAGCGAGAGCACTCGCGGCCTCGCGAAACGCATCGCCGTAGATCCAGCCCAGCAATGGGCCGCCAAAAAAAATGAAAACGACTGCAAGCGGCAAAGTGAGGAGAAAGACAGCGCGGATGGATTTCGTAACCATGCGCTGCAACCGTACTTGCTGTCCTGTGGAATTGAACTCTGACATCAAGGGGCGCATCGGGACGATCATCGCGCCCAGCGCGAAGGCGATGAAGTTCGCCATCCGGGTCGCGGTATGGTACATGCCCACCGCCTCATCGTTCACCAGTGCTCCAAGCATGAGAATGTCGGCTTGGTTGTTAATGGTGAGCATGCCGCTGATAAGCAGCAGCGGCAGCCCTGCCTTCAACCAAGATGTAGCCGCATAGTCCGGTTCCAACGGGTGCTTCCACTCCGGCTGGACCCCGTAAGCGATGGAAGCAAGGGCAATACCAAGCGCCAACGCGACCCCCGCCGCAGCCATCTGGAGATAAAGGGCCGTGTCCGGTTCCAGAGAGCCTTCCGTCGGAGCGACCAGCCAAACCACGACCAGCAGGGCCACGAAGGCGCACATGTGAAGCACATTCGGCAACGAACTCTGCACGACTCTCTTGAAACCGAGCAGTACGGCGCCACTCAGCCCCAGGAGGGCCTGAATCGGCAGCAGGAACGCTGCAGTGGCGAACAGGGCCCCTTTCTCACCAGGAATGAGTGTCGTTAACACCAAGAGGATAACGGCCAGGGCGACGGAGACAAGAGCAACGACGAGATAGCCGAACCGCACAGCCCCTTTGACTCTCGCCCACTCCTGTTTGGCAACAGCAACCGCCAGTTCTCGCTCGACGACACGACCCAAACCGAATCCTGCAAGCGTACCCAGAAGAGCGATCCAGCCCATCGTGTACTGATAGGCCCCATAGCCTGTAACCCCGAGCAACCTGGCAAGAAGCACACTGGCCGCGAAACTCAGCGCGGTATTGAGGACCTGGACTGCGGCACTCCAGCTTGCACCCCTCAGAATGTAGCTGCGAATCGGAGTCATGGTTCTTGGTAGCAAGCCGGAGTCATGGAACGGAAAGACGTCACTTGGGGAAACGCTGAGTTGCACGTCCCATTGAGCAAGATGCAGGTTGCAGGATTCAAGGATAGTGTCTCGCCAGCCACGCTGCGCTTTGCTCAACCCACCGGACTTGAAAGGATGGTTACGAGTTTCAACGGGTGGCTCCGTTCAGGCGCAGGAGGCCAGCCCCAGGCCGAAGGGACGGTGGCCGGTGCCGCTATTGCCGTGGTGGCGTGCCTCCCACAATGTCACCCCCCAGTGGCAAAGAATTCCGGGGACACCTTACGTAATTCCACGTTGTTTCATCTCCTCTGGAGCCCCCGGCTTCGGCCCGGGTTTTCGCTTCCTCAGAGACCGGCCCAGCATGACCTCCAACTTCTCGGCAAAGGCCTCGCTGCCGAGTGGGCGGCCTGTGCGTTCGTGGGTCCGAAAGGCCTCTCGCTCGTCCTAGGGGAGCGGCTCCTCCAGAAAGGCTCCCCAGTCACTGACCATTTCCAGAAGCGGCCCCACTCGGACCAGTCTGTCGTCCCGGCCATCCAAGTGCGCCCGGGCGCTGCTCCAGGGATAGTCGCCGGCCGCCTTCACCATCCCCGCCGCCACGGGGTTCCGTTCGACATACTGGGCCGCAGCCAGGAGGTGCGTTTCCTCCATGGGGAAAGAGGCAAACCGCCCTTGCCACAGATGGCCCCGCCATCCCTCACGGAAATTGATGTGTCGGCTGTAGCGGCGGTGCGCCTCGCTGATCGCCGGCGCCAGTCCGTTTGCCTCTTCCGGCACGGCAATCAGGTGGACGTGGTTGCTCATGAGGCAGTAGGCCCAAACCGCGACACCGTAATGCGCGCACCACGTGGCCATGAGATCGATATAGACCCGAAAGTCATCGTCCCTGAAAAAGGTGTTCTGCCGCCGGTTGCCCCGCTGGGTGATGTGGTGCGGTAATCCAGGGGCCACCACTCGGGCCAGTCTTGCCATGCAGAAGGACTCCGAATCCGTTCGGTCTGGAATTGTGTGAGGTGTCCCCGGAACTTCCGGAACTTCATGAGGTGTCCCCGGAACTTTCTGCCGGAACTTTCGGAACTTTCCGGGTCGCCGGGCCGTGACGTTTTGAAGCCAGGTGGCTGGTGCGCTTTTGAATCTGTCCTATCCCTTCTGCCCCGTCAGCTGCATGATTTGCTCGAGTATGGCGCAAGCTTCAGCGAAGTGGGCGTTGTCGAGCTTGCGCATGGGGTGAGGCGCTGCGTTGCGAACGCGCCAGTCGAATGATTTGGGCTGATGGCACAGTACGTAGCTTGTTTTGCCGCTTTTTCCTTTGGCCTTACCAGCGGCAACGGCGAAGGGGTTGTCTGCGTTGTATTCGGCGGTGGTCATGGGCAGGCCGATGACCAACGAGGTTTTGGCGTTGAAGTGTTGTGGCGACAACACGAGAAATGGGTGCATATCCCGCATTTCACGCCCGGCCTGGGGATTGCAGTCGATCCAGATGACGTCCTGCCGCGCGGGCACCCAGTCTCTCGTTTTGGCTACCACTGCTCGGCGCCGACGGACGTTGCGTCCATGACCTCGCCGCCGTGGCGTGCTGCGTCGAATCGCTCCAGGCGCTGTTCGAGTGTAGGCTGGCCGTTTTCCAACGGCGTAATGATGACGCGGCCGTTTTCGACCTCGATGCGCACGCGCTGATTGGCATGCAAGTGCGCCTCACGCGCCACGCTAACCGGCAGGCGTACACCGAGATTGTTGCCCCAGCGTTTGATATCGAGCACTGCGTTTGCCATTGCGCTTCTCTCGCGGTGTTTAAACATTGTCTAAACGTACTACAAAGTGGCAGCAATAGGCAAGTTGAATTCCGGGGACACCTTACGCAATTCCACGCTGCCCCATCACCCTCGACGCCAGCCGCTTCAGCCTGGGCTATTGCTTATTCAGAGGTCGGCCACTTTTACGATAGTTTCGAGTTCCGGGATTCGAGGAGTGGCTCCGCTCGAATTTGGGTGCCTCGCGTAGCCTACGGGACAATGGCAAGAGCCGTTGTTGTTCGGCGAAAAGACTCGCCTCCTACGGACCGGGTTCCGTGCGGTTATAGATGTCTTCGAACCGGATGATGTCGTCTTCACCGAGGTAGCTGCCGGACTGGACCTCGATGAGCTCCAGGGGCACCTTGCCGGGATTTTCCAGGCGGTGCGACACGCCCAGCGGTATGAAGGTGGATTCGTTCTCGCCCACCAGGTAGGTCTCACTGTTGCGGGTGACTCGGGCGGTGCCGCGCACCACCACCCAGTGCTCGGCGCGGTGGTGGTGGAGCTGGAGCGACAGGGCAGCGCCGGGTTTGACCTTCAGGCGCTTGACCTGGAAGCGCTCGCCGGCGTCGATGGACTCGTAGCTGCCCCAGGGGCGGTGGACGCAGCGGTGGTTGCGGGGCTCCTCGCGACCGCTGGCGCGCAGCGCCTCCACCAGCGTCTTCACCTCCTGGGCGCGGTCGCGGGGGGCGATGAGCACGGCATCGGCAGTCTCCACGGCCACCAGGTCCTCCACCCCCACGGTCGCGAGCAGGCGGTGGTTGGAGAGCAGCAGGGAGTTCTTTGAATCGTGGGCGAGCACGTCGCCCTGCACGGCGTTGCCCGCTCCGTCGCGGGGCATGAGCGACCAGAGCGCCTCCCAGGAGCCCACGTCGCACCACCCCGAGGCGAGGCTGACCACGGCGCCCCGTTCGGTCCGCTCCATCACCGCGTAGTCGATGGAGTCGGCGGGGCAGGCGCGGAACACCTCCGGCTCGGGGCGGAAGAAGTCGTGGTCGGCGCGGCCGGCGGTGTGGGCGGCCCGGCAGGCCTCGAGGATGTCGGGGCGGAAGCGTTCCAGCTCCTCCAGCCAGCGCCCGGCGCGCAGCAGGAACATGCCGCTGTTCCAGGCGTACCCGCCCGCGTCCAGGTAGCCGCGGGCGGTCCCGGCATCGGGCTTCTCCACGAAGGCGGCGATGGCGTGGACCGCCGCACCGATCCCGGCCTCTTCAGAACCGACAAGGGGCTGGCCCTGGCGGATGTAGCCGTAGCCCGTGTGGGGCGCGTCGGGCACCACGCCGAAGGTGACCAGCCAGCCCTCCCCCGCCAGCGCCGCGCCGCGGCGCACCGCCGCGCGGAAGGCCTCCGGCTCGCGGATGACGTGGTCGGCGGGCATCACCATCAGTAGATCGTCGGGGGCCGCGGTCAGCGCCGCCAGGGTGAGCGCCGGGGCGGTGTTGCGCCCCGCCGGCTCCAGCAGCAGCCGCGGGCTGGGCAGATTGAGCCCGCGCAGCTGCTCGGCCACCAGGAAGCGGTGCTCCTCGTTGCAGACCACGATGGGGGCGGCGGCGCTGAGGCCGTCCAGCCGCAGCGCCGTCTCCTGCAGCAGGCTGTGGTCCGAGTTCAGCGGCAGCAGCGGCTTGGGGAAGAACTCCCGGGAGAGGGGCCAGAGCCGGGTCCCGGCGCCGCCGGCGAGGATGACGGGTTGGATATTAATCAGAGGCAAGTTTTCAGTTCCGGGATGGGAGAGGTAGTGTCCAGTGTTCAGTGTTCAGTGTTCAGTGTTCAGTGTTCAGTGTTCAGTGTTCAGTGTTCAGTGTTCAGTGTTCAGTGTTCAGTGTTCAGTGTTCAGGCCTGGATCAGGTTGCTGAGTTCGGTTGTGCGTTGTTCCATCAGGGCCTGGTCGCCTCTGGATTCCACGTTCAGGCGGAGCAGCGGCTCGGTGTTGGAGGCGCGGAGGTTGAAGCGCCAGTCGTCGAATTCCATGCTGAGGCCGTCGGTGGCGTCCTGCTGCGACAGGTCCGGCTGGTAGTGGTCTCGGATGCGTTCCAGGGTGGCGCGGGTGTCGGCCACGCGGAAGTTGATTTCGCCGCTGCAGGGGAAGCGGGCAATGCGTTCGTTGACCAGCGCCGACAAGGGTCTGCCCGTTACTGACATGCGCTCGGCTACCAGCAGCCAGGGGATCATGCCGCTGTCACAGTAGGCGAAGTCGCGGAAGTAGTGGTGCGCGGACATCTCGCCGCCGTAGAGGGCGTCCTCGGCGCGCATGCGTTCCTTGATGAAGGCGTGGCCGGTCTTGCTCATGAGCGGCCGGCCTCCAGCCTTCTCTACAATCTCCAGGGTATTCCAGGTGAGACGCGGGTCGTGGATGACGGCGGCACCCGGGTTATGCTCCAGCAACTGGGCGGCCAGCAGCCCCACGATGTAGTAGCCCTCGATGAAACGGCCCGTCTCGTCGAAGAGGAAGCAGCGATCGTAGTCGCCATCCCAGGCGATGCCGAGGTCAGCGCCCTTTGCCCGCACTGCCTCGGCGGTGGCGGCACGGTTTTCCGGCAGCAGCGGGTTGGGGATGCCGTTGGGGAAGCGGCCATCGGGCTCGTGGTGGATGCGGGTCACCTCGAAAGGCAGCCGGGCGGCGATGGCGTCGAAGGCCGGGCCGGCGGCGCCGTTGCCGGCGTTCACCACCAGCTTCAGCGGTTTCAGGTGCTCCCGGTTCACGAAAGAGAGCACCTTCTCGACATAGCTCGCCAGGATATCGAGAGAAGCGTTTTCCCCTCTGCGTGCGGCGGGCTCGAAGCTGCCGGCCCGGGCCAGCGTCTCGATTTCCCGCAGGCCGCTGTCCCCGCTGACCGGAATGGCCTGCCCGCGCACCAGCTTCATGCCGTTGTAGTCGATGGGGTTATGGCTGGCGGTGACCATGATGCCGCCCCCCATGCCGGGCTGCGCCGCGGCGTGGTAGACCATCTCCGTGCCGCAGAGGCCGAGCTCGCGGGTGTCGACCCCGCTATCGTTGAGGCCACTGATAAGCGCCTGGGCCAGCGATGGACTGGTCAGGCGGTTGTCCCAGCCAACGGCCACGGGACATTGTGGGGTGATGACGTGTGCGTAGGCCGCGCCGATGTTATAGGCAAGGGCTTCGTTCAGTTCGTCCGGGAGCCGACCGCGGATGTCATAGGCTTTGAAGGGCACGGGATTCAGTTTTCCGTTTTCAGTGATTTGTGTTCCGTGTTCCGTCACAACCTTCCCGGCACCGCCCACTCCTCCGCCCCTTGCGGGAGGGGGTTGGGGGGAGGGGGTGCGGCATTTCGGGCTGCACCTGGCCTTTATGGGCACGCTGTCGCTTTGCCCATCCTACGGCTGCTGGTTCCGGCCTTGCCCCATCGCCCCGGGGGCGGGCTTCCCACAGGCGTTGGCCGGGCCGTGGAATGAGCAGATAAATCTGCACCTACCTGGAGGCGCGCCCTCGCGGCGATTGGGTTTGCAGGGCAGCGCCCTGCGCTTCAAACGGCCGCGGCCCGGCTCCCGCCCACGGGCTGGAGTATTCCCTGCCCTTCCAGGTGCACCATCACCTGTTCCACACATCCCTCAACGCTGTGCCGATCGGTTTCCAGCACCACTTCGGGGGCCTCGGGGGCCTCGTAGGGAGAGGAGATTCCGGTGAAATTGGGTATCTCGCCCGCGCGGGCGCGCCTGTAGAGGCCTTTCACGTCGCGCCGCTCGCATTCGTCGAGGCTGCAGCGTACATGGATCTCGATGAAGTCCCCCTCCCCCAGCAGCCTGCGCACCCGCTCGCGGTCCTCGCGGAAGGGGGAGATGAAGGCAGTGAGCGCCATGACGCCCGCGTTCAGGAAGAGCTTCACCATCTCGCCGATGCGGCGGATGTTCTCGCGCCGGTCCTCTTCGCTGAAGCCGAGGTCGGCGCAGAGGCCGTGGCGGACATTGTCCCCGTCCAGCACGATGGTCCGGCAGCCGCGATTGTGGAGTTCCTCCTCCAGGGCGTGGGCGATGGTGGACTTGCCCGAGCCCGAAAGACCGGTGAACCAGAGGTTGACGGCGCGATGGCCGTTCTGGCCCTCGCGCCGGGGGCGGGTGACGGTGGCGTGGTGCCAGAAGACGTTCGATTTGGGCATCGGTTTTTCAGTTTTCAGTAGATTGTGCTGTTGCCACTTCCTGCCGCAACTGTTCAATTTCCTTCTTCAGCAGTTCGTACTCTGCCATTTTTCGCTTCAGAAACCGCGCTGTAAGCCGTGTCTTCTCTTCAATACCGCTGGGAGTCAATAGATATGCATACGCCAGCTTATTTTTGCTGTTCTTGAAGTTATTTGCTTTTACCGCCCCCTTATCCACCAGGGCCTTTAAACAGTAGTTGGCCTTCCCAAGGCTCACGCCGAGTTCGCGGGACAATTCACGCTGGGTTGCTGTCGGATTATTCTCCAGCGCCTTCAGAAGCTTAAGATGCATTTCGTCATTCATGGGAGGCTCTTGTTCGAAGCAAGATTTATTGCATTTGCCTTTGTATCGATTGCACAAGCCCATGCAACATGGCCGACAACTGTTTGAGCTCTGACATCATTTCTGCGGCCTGTTTATTCTGAATCAGGGATACCTGTTGAGCGATATACAGTTGGGTGCGCAATTCGGCTGCAGAGCCTTTGGCAATATTCAGGAATCGAACGAAATCGCGTGGGGTATCCCGTTCCGCACCCTCAGCGATATTGGATGCGATGGAAACCGCAGCTCGGGTCATCTGGTCCTTGAGACCGTAGTCCTTGCATCCATTGAGTGCGGCGTAGACGTCGAGACACAGCCTGCAGGCGCGTTTCCAAACGTCCAGGTCTTCGAATGACTTGTAGGCCATGGGTTTCCTTCCCTGGAATCAATGGCTGTTGGGGCTTCGGGCACGCTACCGCCCTGCCGGTGCGTTCCTTGCACAGCATGGGGCTGGTCCGATTTGGTGCTGCGCCCTGTCCTCCGGTGAGATGGAGGGTGTGTTCAATGGTTGAACGGTGGGGCTGGGTGGGTATTAAAACGCGTTGGTGTTACGGGATCAAGACGGATTTACGTGTTCCGTGTTCCGTGTTCCGTGTTCCGTGTTCCGTGTTCCGTGTTCCGTGTTCCGTGTTCCGTGTTCCGTGTTCCGTGTTCCGTGTGTGACCGTTGGCGATGCGGGAAGCCCCTATCGCCCCGGGGGCGGGCCTCCCACAGGCTTCGATCGGGCCAACGGGGCCGGACAACCCTTGTGGGAGGCGCGCCCTCGCGGCGATTGCTCTTTCTGGTAAAGGCGGCCGGCGCTTCCGCACCGGCGGTTGCCTGTGGCACCGGGGCGGGTCTTCGACGGGCTTCGGCCGAACCACGGAGTCAGTGCAGATCGCTCTGGTTGAGGTTGGCGTAGTGGTCGGCGAGCTCTTCCAGTACGGGGAGTTTGTCTCTGATGAGTTGGAAGACCCGTTCGGAGTCCAGTTTGAGGTAGTCGTGAACCAGGATGTTGCGGAAACCCGCCAGGCCCTGCAGCTTCCGGTTGAGAGGTTCCGGCAGCAGTCCCGCTTCATGGAGCAGCCGGAAGATATCGGCATAGGTCTCTGGTTTCGAAAGACCCCGGTCGGCGATGATATGGCTGCCGATGTCGAGCAGAATTTCCAGACCAAGCTGCAGATAGCGTTCACCAGCCCCGCGCAGGAGCGGATCGGACAGGTAGGCTACCTTTCCCTTCTTTTCGATGTCGCGCAGGTGGTGCAGGTATTCATCCAGCCGCTGCAGCCGCTCCGCCACCAGGTCCTTATCGACCACGAGGAACCTCCGGTGCGACCCGGTTCGGGCGGGCACGTGTCTGCGTGCGGCGCAGGTAGGCGCTATCGAGATAATCGCGCAAGGTACGTGATTCGAACCGGACACGCTCATCGTGATGTTCCTTGAGCAACCGGCCATCGCGGATAACCCGATGTCGCAATAATAGAGGTGCGTCGTTGAGAACCACCAGGTCGACCTTGTCTGTCTTGAGAAGCCGATTCAGCTGTTCGAGCATCTGCAATCGAAAGGTGAATAGATCGACATTCTGCGCCAGATGGACCGCGATGTCGAAGTCGCTCATGGGTCCATGAGTACCGCGGGCGCGGGAGCCGAAGAGGTAGGCGAACAGGACAGCCGGCTCCTCCCGCAGGAATTGACTAAGTGCTGATAGGTGGTCGCCATCCATGTTGCAATCATCGCAACACTTTGCCGCTTTGCAAAGGGGCGACAGATATCGTGTTGATGCGCAATCGCCCCAGGGGCGGGCCTCCCGCAGCTTCGGTCGGGCCGCGGAACGAGCAGATGAATCTGCACCTACGGGAGGGGCGACGTCCGCGGTGGTCTGTTGGGGTGTTTCAGGCGCCGGCCGGGGCGATCTGGTGGCGGCTGAGGGTGATGCGGTTGGTGCGGCCCATGAGGTCGAGCAGGAGGTGGACACGCTCCTCCGCCGTTTCGGCCTGGTAGATGGCCTGCAGGCCGGCGAGGCTGCCGTCGAGGATGGTGACGGCGTCGCCCCGGTTGAACACGGGGGCATCGGGGGTGTGGCAGCCGCCCTCCTCCGCCTGCATGAGGCCGTCGACGATGAGATCGGGGACGGGCTTGACCTCCATGCCGAACTTGACCAGGCCGGCCACGCCGCGGGTGGAGCGGATGGGGGCGGTGTTCTCGGTCTCGAGATCGACGCGGATGAAGAGGTAGCGGGGGAACAGCGGCTCGATGCGCTCCAGCCACTTGCCCCGGACGCGGCGGGAGGCGCGCAGCAGCGGCAGGTAGGTGCGGTAGTCCTGCCGGCAGAGCTGGGCCTCGGCCTCGCGCTCCTGGCGGGGCTTGGTGTGGATGGCGTACCAGTGTTCCATGGGGCGGTCTGCGCTCGAGTCCGTTCAACGAGTGAACACAATAGGAAGGGCGCAGGGAGAGTGTCAATGGGCGATTTCTCACAACGGAGATGGCAGATATAGGGCAGATCCGGCGAAAAATGCGAATAGCATGTGCATTCAATCTCAGCAGGAAAGATTGGGGGGACCGAGGCTATGTCCGTCTGCCCTTATCAACTATCCTTTCCCTTCAGAGCGGCAAACAGGTCCCGCGGCATTTAGCCGCAGCTGTTGTGCATTCCAGCAGTTCACCGTGTTCGGACTGTGTATTGAGATCCACAGGGGATGGCTCCCGTCCCTTCTTTCGTTGTAGCAACAGGGTGGGCGATGGGCTGCCAACGAGCGGCTGTTGACCTCTCCCCCATCACGACGTCGTCTCCAGCCACCCGCGGGGGGCGCGGTCATCATTTTTTGCATCTGTTACGGATTGACACATTCGGTTAACATGGCAACCGCACAGTGGGGTGCGTTTTGACTGCCTTTGGAGACGTGACAATGGATGTCCGTTACATGGACTTGTTGCCTTTTGCCGTTGCCTTCGGGGTGACGGTTCTGCTGATCCTGGTGTTGCGTCCCCTGGCGTTCCGGATCGGGCTTGTGGACGAACCCGGCGGCCGCAAGGATCATGCCCACGACACGCCGCTCGTGGGCGGCATCGCGCTGTTCTGCGGTTTCTTCTTCGCGGTTCTCCTGGTCGACGGGGCGCTGGCGCCCTACAAGCCGCTGTTCGCCGGCGGGGCGCTGCTGCTCATCGTCGGCATCCTCGACGACTTTCGCGAGCTCCCGGCCTGGATCCGGTTCGCGGCCCAGATAGCCGCGGCGCTGATGATGACCCAGTGGGGCGGCGTGGTGGTGGAGGATCTCGGCTTCCTCCTCGGCCGCGACGAGCTGGCGCTGGGCCCGTGGGCGGTGCCGTTCACCGTCTTCGGCGTGGTGGGGGTCATCAACGCCGTCAACATGTGCGACGGCCTCGACGGGCTGGCCGGCACGCTCTCCCTGCTGGCGCTGGTGTTCATGGCCCTGGCGGCCTTTGCCGCTGGCGACGGCGCCCACACTTCCCTGCTGATGATCCTGGCCGCGGCGGTGCTCGGCTTTCTCGCCTTCAACTACCGCATCCCGGGCCGCCGGCGGGCGCTGGTGTTCCTGGGCGATGCCGGCAGCATGTTCCTCGGCTTCTGCCTGGCGTGGTTCCTGGTGGCGCTGACCCAGGATCCGAATGCGTCCATCGCCCCGGTGACCGCCCTGTGGCTGGTGGCCATCCCGCTGCTCGACACGGTGAGCCTGATGCTGCGGCGGGTGATGAAGGGCCGCTCGCCCTTCGCCCCCGACCGGGAGCATTTCCACCATATCCTGCTGGTGGCCGGTTACTCGGTCTCCCGGGCGGTGCTGATGATCGCGGTGCTCTCCACCCTGCTGGCGCTGTTCGGGTTGGCCGGGCTGTGGTCGTCCGTGGATCAGTGGGTGATGTTCTACGCCTTCGCCGGCCTGTTCCTGCTCTATTTCTGGGGTGTGCGGCATGCCTGGAGGGTGATGCGGGTGTTGCCGAAGCCCGGAGGCCGGCAGGTGGCAGGGGCCGGGCAGGCGCATGGGGCGCTGGCGCAGCGGGAGGTGGAGTGATTCGGGTGATGAATTGAAGGGACAGGATTTACAGGATTGACGGGATTTGTAGATAGACAGGATTGACAGGATTTTTTGTTGATGTTTGTGCTGGGCGTGGGTGCCCCACAGGATGTGAGGCGGGTGGTAGAGACTGGGCGTGGTTCACCCCCTCCCCAACCCTCCCCCTGAGGTGGAGGGAGTAAAAGCCTGAGGCACACGCCCGGGGCACGGCATGCTCTGCTCCCCCTCCCCTTGCGGGAGGGGGCTGGGGGGAGGGGGCATCGCAGTACTCTGGAATGGGCGGGATTGACAGGATTTTCCCTCTGGGTTGAGGGGCTGCGGTTGGATGAGGGTTTGTGGGTTCTGGCCCGGGCCCTATCGCCCCGGGGGCGGGCCTCCCACAGGCTGCGCTCGGGCCGCCGGGGTGTGCAGATGAATCTGCACCTACGGGTGGGGTGGCCTCGCGGCGATTTCCACCCAATGGAGGGGAAACAGCGCCCTGGTGGTGCGGGAATGCACCAACGCTGGAAACGGCCCTACAATTCCTGCAGAACAGTCTGCCTGGAGCTGCGGGGATGAAGTTGTTGCCGGGAATTGTGTTGCTGCTCGTCTGTACCGTCGCCGCGGCGGGTGAGGTTGAGCGGCGTATCGCGGCGGCGCGGGCGCTGGAGGCAGATGCCGCGGAGGCCGGGTCGGTGGCGCTGATCGAGGCCTGGCGGGCGGTGGTGGCGCTGGAGCCGAAGAACGAGGCCGCGCGCCAGGCGCTGGCGGAGACGGCCTGGGCGCTGGCGGCGAAAATCGAGGCGGCGGAGGCGATCGAACAGACGCACGCGGCGCTGGAGTACGAGGCGCGCATCGTGGAGCGGCTGGCCGACACCCTCTGGCGCACGGAGCGTGATGCCGAGGCGGGCGATGGGCGCGCCCAGCTTGCGCTCGGTGTCTTCCTCCGGCACGGCCTGCTGGCCGAGGCCGACGAGAAGAAGGCGTGCGATGCCTACAGCCGCGCCGCGCAGTCCGGTGTGGCGGCGGGCCAGTATCGCGCGGCGCTCTGCGTTTCGGCGGACGATCCGGCCCGGGCGCTGGAGCTGACGCGCCAGGCCGCGGCGGGCGGTCATGCCGCCGCCCAGCACCTGCTGGCCGAGCGCCTGCTGGCGGAGCAGCCGCCCCGGACCGAGGAGGCGTTCCAGTGGGCGGAGCGTTCGGCGGCGCAGGGCCGGGTGAGTGTCTTGAGCCTGCTGGGCTGGATGTTCGCCGGCGGGCATGGAGTGAAGAAGGATGCGGTGCGCGCCGCGAGCCTCTACCGCGAGGCGGCCGAGGCCGGCAGCGCCAGCGCCCGCAACAACCTGGGCGAGTTGTACGAGACCGGCGAAGGCGTGGCGAAGGACCCCGGCACCGCGGTGGGCTGGTATACCCGCGCGGCGGAACAGGGGTACGCCCCGGCCCAGTACAACCTGGCGCGGATGATAGCCGGTGGCACCGGGGTTAAGCGGGATGATTGCGCGGCGCGCGGCTGGCTCGGGCGGGCGAAGGCGCAGGGATTCGAGATTGCCGGGACCATGCTGGAGTGGATGGACCGGGAGAAGCGGTGCCCAGGGAAATAGTGGTTGTGGTGCGCGCTATCGCCCCGGGGCGGGCCTCCCACAGGCTTCGAACGGGCCGGTGGAGTGTGCAGATGAATCTGCACCTACGGGAGGGGCGCCCTCGCCGCGATTGATTTTGAATGGACAGGTTTGTAAACAGCTATTGAAACATCGGCGTTTCGCTTTTGTGACATGTCGCAAATTTATTTATGTATGTCCCGTCAGGGCAACATGAAACACTGATCTCGTTGCCACGACATGCTAGGCTTTGGTCTACCAGTAAACATGGATTTTCCACGGGAGTTCAGGATATGAACAAATCGCGCATTCCCGGCTGGCTGCTTGCAGGGACGCTGGCCTTCGGCCTGCCTGCTGCGGCGCAGGCCATCACGGTTTCACCCGGCATGGACCAGGCGGCGCTCACCGCGGCCGTGGCCGATGCCAAGGCGGCCAACGAATCCCTCGCCTCCATCGCCCAGGCGCTGCTCGACGCGGGCATCAGCCCCGGTGACGTGACCCAGGCCCTGCTCGAGGCGGGCTTCGGCGCCGCCGAAGTGGTCTCCACGGTCATCGGGCTCGCCGGAAACGACGCCACCATCGAGGTGGTGAGCCGCGCCGCCTTCCTGACCGGCACCTCCGCCATCGAGATCATCCGCACCGCGGCGCTCGACGCGGGCGCGGACAGCGGCGATGTGGAGGAAGGACTGGCCCAGGCCGGCGTGAACGACATGAAGCCGGCTGCCGGCGCCCCCGGCGGCGTCGCCAGCGATAGCTGACAGGCCCCATGACCCAGACCGCTTCCGACGCTCAGCCTAAAGGAATAGTCGCCGTGATGATCAAGAAACAGATTGCCCTGGGCGTGGCGCTGGCCTGCAGCGCCGGCGCCGCCTCCGCCCTGGAGCCGAACGGGATTCCCTTCGGCCCCTTCCGCGCCTACCCCTCGCTCTCCTACGACCTCAAGTACGAGGACAACGTCTACCGTACCGAGAGCAACGAGCAGGATGCGTGGGTGAACGTTCTTACCCCGGCCATCGAGCTGCGCGGCCTGAGCGGCCCCAACGCCTACGTGCTCGGCTATGAACTCAGCAAGGCCTGGTACAGCGAGGATGGCGGCCGGAACGACTTCCTCCACCAGCGACTCTATGCGAACGCGGCCCTGGAGTTCGCCACCCGCCACCACCTGGACCTGAACTACGAGTTCAAGGATGCAACCGATCCCCGCGGCACTGATTTCGAGGCCGACGAGGTGGTGGACGTGGTGCGCGACACCGCTGCCGGCACCGACGTGGACGAGTGGCACCAGCACCAACTGGGCGGCACCTATGCTTTCGGTACCCCTGGAAATCGCGGCCGGCTGGAGCTGCACGCCGACCAGGCCTGGCGCCGCTACGACAACAACGGCCAGGAGTACCGCGACCGCGACGCCACCACCCTGGGCGCCACCTTCTACGCCCGGGTGATGCCCAAGACCTCGCTGCTGTTCGAGGTGGCCCAGACCGACATTGACTATGTGAACGAAGGGGCTGCCCCTCCGGGATCCACCAGCCTCGACAGCACCGAGCGCCGCTACCTGGCCGGCGTCACCTGGGACGCCACGGCCAAGACCACCGGTACCGCCAAGGTGGGCTACCTGACCAAGGACTTCGACGACGGCAGCCGTGACGACTTCAGCGGCAGCAGTTGGGAAGTGGGCGTCACCTGGCGGCCCCTCACCTACTCCGCCGTGGACCTGACCACTTCCCGCTCCACCAGCGAGCAGACCACCGGCACCGACGATTACGTGCTGACGAAGGACTTCGGCATCGCCTGGACCCACGACTGGGGCGTGCGCCTCAGCACGAAGTTCGACGCCAAGTGGGCCTGGGACGAGTACAACACCACCGACCGCGAGGACGACCGCTCCACATACGGCATGGGGCTCACCTACGCCCTCAACCGCTGGCTGGATCTGGGTGCGAGCTACCGCTACCTGGAGCGCGACTCCAGCGCGGCCGGCAAGGACTACGACAACAACACCTTCATGCTGACCGTCAAGGCGGCGCTGTAGGTTTGTTGGCGTAACCGGAACGGGCTGTGCAGGGAAGCCTCCCCGCGGGGAGGCTTCTTTTTGCTGGCTGCGAAATGATTTTTTCAATAGACAGGATTTACGGGATTTCTCAGGATTGACAGGATTTTTCCCTCAGGGTTGAGGGACTGCGGGTGGATGAGGGTGCGCGGGCATTGACCTGGGCCCTATCGCCCCGGGGGCGGGCCTCCCACAGGCTTCGGTCGGGCCACCGGGGTGTGCAGATGAATCTGCACCTACGGGAGGGTCGCCTTTGCGGCGATTTGCTCTCCGGGAGTGAAAGGAAGAAATTCAGCCAGGCGGCCCTGAGAGACGCCGGCCACACCAGGGATGGTTCCATGATGGTACCTTGTTCGCATCAAACTGCATTGAACGATGTCTGATAGGAGCGCTGTCATCAGCATGAGCAAGACCCCGTTTGCATACCTCCTGACACTGCTGCTGTTCATGGCGCTGGCACCCGCCGGCGCGCCTCACGCCGCCGAGGGCGAGGGGCTGTCCGGCTACCGCCTCGGCACCGGCGACCTGGTGCGGGTGCAGGTGTTCGGCGAGGACGATCTCTCTGCGGAGTCTCGCGTCAGCGACCGCGGCACCATCCCCTATCCCCTGCTCGGCGAGCTGAAGGTGGTGGGGCTCTCCATCCGCGGGGTGGAGGAACTCATCGCCAACCGCCTGCGCGGCGACTACCTGGTCAACCCCCAGGTGAGCGTGAGCGTCCTCGAGTACCGCCAGTTCTACGTGAACGGCCAGGTGAAGAGCCCCGGCGGCTTCCCCTACCAGCCCGGGCTCACCGTGCGCCAGGCCGTCTCGCTGGCCGGCGGGTTCACCGAGCGGGCCTCGCGCAACAAGATTTTCGTGGTGCGGGACAAGGACCCCGCCGGCGCCAGCAAGAAGGTCGAGCTGAACGACCCCGTGCGCCCCGGCGACACCCTCACCGTTGAGGAAAGCTTCTTCTGATGGAAGGCCGCATGAACAATCCCAGGGAAATGGGGCTCGCCCCGCGCGTTGACGACGATCACTACGAGGAGGACACCATCGACCTCCTCGCCTACTGGCGCACCATCTACGCCCACAAGTGGGGCATCCTCGGGCTCGCCTTCGTGGTGGGGCTGGTCACGGCGCTGGTGGCCTTCTCCCTGGAGCCGGTCTACCAGGCCAAGACCTCGCTGCTCATCGAGCCGAAGGCCGCGAAGTTCCTCTCCATCGAGGATCTCTACGGCCCCGAGGGCGTCGGCCGCGCCGGGGAGTACTACCAGACCCAGAAGGAGATCATCCAGTCCCGGACCCTGGCCGAGGACGTGGTGAACCGGCTGCAGCTCTGGACCCACCCCGAGTTCGATCCCACCCGGGAGGCGCCGAGCCGGGCGCGGCTCAACCTGAAGCTGGCCGACTGGCTGCCCTGGCTGGCGAAGGACGAGGAGCCCCCCACCGAGGAGGCCGTCCGCAAGGCCACCGTCGACGCCTTCATGAGTCGGCTCGGCGTGGAGCCGGTGCGCAACAGCCAGATCATCGACGTAACCTTCGAGGCCAACGATCCGAAACTGTCCGCCGAGGTGGCGAACACCGTGGCCAACGCCTACATCGAGGCGGGTCTGGAGGCACGGCTCTCCATGGTGCAGAAGGCCACCTCCTGGCTCACCGACCGCCTCGACGGTCTGCGCACCAAGGTGGAGGAGTCCGAGAAGGCGCTGCAGGCCTACCGCGAGCAGCAGGGCCTGGTGGACATGGCCGGCGACAGCGACCTGGCCAGCGCCCAGCTGCAGTCCATCTCCGAGCGCCTGGTGTCGGCCCGCGCCAAGGTGGGCGAGCTGGAGAGCATGTACGCCCAGGCGCGCAACCTGCAGAGCCAGGGCGCCACCAGCCTCAGCAGCCTGCAGAGCCCGCTCGTGGTGCAGATGAAAACCGCCGAGGCGGAGGCCGAGCGCAAAATCGCCGAGCTCTCCCAGCGCTACGGGCCCAAGCACCCGAAGATGATTGCCGCCCAGAGCGACCTGCAGGCCGCGCGCCAGAAGCTGCGCGGCGAGCTCGGCAACGTGGTGGCCGGGGTGAACAAGGAGCTCGCCGCCGCCCGCGCCACCGCCGCCCAGCTGCAGCGGGAGTACGACCAGCTCAAGGGCCAGGTGCAGGACGTGAACCGCAAGGGCTTCCGGCTGCAGGCCCTGGAGCGCGAGGTGGCCGCCAACCGCCAGCTCTACGACACCTTCCTCACCCGCTTCAAGGAGACCAACGTCGCCGGCGACATGGACTCCACCAATGCCCGCGTGGTGGACCCGGCGGTGGTGCCCACCGTGCCGGTGAAGCCGCGGAAGGCGCTGATGGTCAGCATCGCCATCGTCCTGGCGCTGTTCGCCGGCATCGGCCTGGCCTTCCTGCTGGAGCACCTGGACAACACCCTGAAGAGCGGCGAGGAGCTGGAGGACCGGCTGGGGCTGCCCATGCTCGGCTCCCTGCCCCTGCTGCGGCTGAAGAAGGGCGAGCAGCTCAAGCCCGAGCGGGTGTTCGCGGACGACAGCAAGTCCACCTTCGCCGAGGCCATCCGCACCATTCGCACCGGCGTGGTGCTCTCCGGCCTCGACAACCCCCACAAGATCGTGGTGGTGACCTCCACCATTCCCGGCGAGGGCAAGACCACCGTTTCCATGAACCTGGCCCTCGCGCTGGGCCAGCTGGAAAAGGTGCTGCTCATCGACGCGGACATGCGCCGCGCCTCCATCGCCCAGCAGCTCGGCTTCGCCAAGGACACCCCCGGGCTGTCCAACCTGGTGGCCGGCACCGCCAAGGCCAGCGAGTGCATCCACCCCGTGGAGGGCACCAGCGTCCACGTGCTGCCGGCGGGCATCATCCCCCCCAACCCGCTGGAGCTGCTCTCCTCCCACCGCTTCAGGGAGTTGCTGGACAAGCTCTCCGAGGCCTACGACCGCATCGTCATCGACACCGCCCCCACCCAGGCGGTGAGCGACGCCCTCGTCCTCTCCACCCAGGCCAGCGCCGTGGTCTACGTGGTGAAGGCCGACTCCACCCCCTACCCCCTGGCCCAGACCGGCGTGAAACGCCTGCGCCACGTCAATGCCCCGCTGGTCGGCGCCGTCCTCAACCAGGTGGACATCAAGAAAGCTGGCCGTTACGGGAAATACGGCAGATACGGGTACGACCGCTACTACCATTACGACTACTACGGCTCGAAGGCGTAGTGAGTATCTGATGAATAGAGAGGGAGGCTTCGGCCTCCCTTTTTCTTTGTATGGACAGGATTTACAGGATTGACGGGATTGACAGGATTTTCTGTGGTTCGGGGCGAGTTGCCGGAATAAGCAGAATACAGAACCCCGGGGCCATGCTGGAGGAGATTGCCCGTCAACTCGAACGCCGCACACCCCCTCCCCAGCCCTCCCCCTGAGGGGGAGGGAGTAAAAGCCCGAGCCTCGCGGCC
>NZ_QPJY01000002.1:683616-818383 GCF_003337735.1 Thioalbus denitrificans
CATGCTGGAGGAGATTGCCCGTCAACTCGAACGCCGCACACCCCCTCCCCAGCCCTCCCCCTGAGGGGGAGGGAGTAAAAGCCCGAGCCTCGCGGCCGGGCTGCGGCACAGCCGGCTCCCCCTCCCCTCGCGGGAGGGGGTTGGGGGGAGGGGGATTGTACAATTCACTTCGTAATGGGAAGGGACAGGAAAGAAAATGGGAATCGCGCAAGCAAGGAAGCTGCGTGCAAACATGACGGACGCCGAACAACTGCTCTGGCGACGTCTGAGACGCAGACAGCTAGACGGGCATAAGTTCCGCCGCCAAGTGCCGGTGGGTCTCTATATCGCAGATTTTCTCTGCTATGAAAAACGGCTGATCGTTGAATTGGACGGTGGGCAACACATGGAACGGCGCTACCACGATCGCCAACGGGATGATTGGCTGCGCAACCAGGGATTCGAGGTGGTGCGGTTCTGGAACGACGAAGTGTTGCGGGATCCCGGGGCCGTGCTGGAGGAGATTGCCCGTCAACTCGAACGCCGCACACCCCCTCCCCAGCCCTCCCCCTGAGGGGGAGGGAGTAAAAGCCCGAGCCTCGCGGCCGGGCTGCGGCACAGCCGGCTCCCCCTCCCCTCGCGGGAGGGGGTTGGGGGGAGGGGGTAACATATCAACCCGAACGATGCGGTTCGTTTCTCACCGCATCCTGCAATGGCTGAGTTGTGATGAGCCCATGGGCCCCGGCCACTGCCCCATCGCCCCGGGGCGGGCCTCCCAAAGGCTACGGCCGGGCTGCTGTGGTGTGTAGATAAATCTGCTCCTACGGGAGGCGAGCCCTCGCGGCGATCTCCTCCCATCACGGCCATGGCTAAAATGTTAACCTTGCCACTGACCTATGCGTGCCGGTTCCTGAATCCTTGCACCCTGACAACAACGAAGCGTGTCGATGATCGATCTCCACTGCCACCTGCTGCCCGGCATCGATGACGGCCCGGTCACCCTGGACGAGGCGCTTGCCCTCGCCCGCACGGCCGTGGCCAACGGCATCCGCAAGTCCGTGGTCACGCCCCACATCCAGCCGGGGATGTACGACAACGAGCGGGAGAACATCGCGGTCTCCGTGGAGTCGTTCCGGAAGGCGGTTAACGAGGCCGGTATACCGCTGGAGATCGGCATGGCCGCCGAGGTCCGTATCGGCGCCGAGATTCTCGGGATGGTGGCGGAAGAGCGGATTCCCTACCTGGGCAGCTGGCAGGGTCAGAAAGTGCTGCTGCTGGAGCTTCCCCACAGTCACATCCCGCCCGGCAGCGACAAACTGGTCAAGTGGCTCCTGGACCGTGGGATCCGCCCGATGATCGCCCACCCGGAACGGAACAAGGACATCATCCGCGACTTCAACCGCATCGCACCCTTCGTCCAGCTCGGCTGCCTGTTCCAGATCACCGCCGGCTCCGTCGCCGGCGACTTCGGTCCCTATGCCCGGGAACGGGCCGAACAGTTCCTTCACAACGGCTGGGTAACGATACTAGCCTCGGATGCCCACAACCTCGGAGCACGCCCGCCACGGCTGGACCACGGGCGGGATGCGGCGGCGAGGATCGTGGGTGAGAAGGCGGCGTGGGGGATGGTGAGGGAGGTGCCGGAGAAGATTATTGAAGCCACGTAGCATGAGTTGCCGCTGTTCGAACCGAAGCTCCGGGTAAGGCGGTGCGCACAGCGCACCCTACAAAGCTCGTTTACCCCGCCCGTAGGAGCGCCATCCTGGCGCGACGGGCACGGCGACGGATGGGCATCCGATGGGCACGCTGCCGCTTTGCCCATCCTACCGGACTATTCGCCGCTGCGTAGCAGTTTCGTGCCGATAACCTCCCAGCCATATTCTCGAAGCTCCCAGCGGAAATCGACACCCTGGTTCTGAATGGCGAATATCAACCGGAGCTGGAGATCAGCCGAGCTATGGACCTGCTTCAGGATCTCCGGGGGAATGCGCTCCCTCACCTTCACCGTGTAGGGGCCCACCGGTTTGCCAGTATAGGGCTTTCCCCCCGGCTCCGGCAGCTTGCGCCAGCGAACCTGCAGCACCTCCGGCACCCTGCGGCCCTCCTCGGCCCATACATTGATCAGGTGAAACGCCTTCGAGTGACCCGACATTCCGGCCTGCCCGTATACCTCACCGTGTCCCGGCACCGCCGCACTCACGTCCTCGATCTCCTCGTCGCCGGCATTCGTAAACGCGTAGGCGAAGTGCTCACCGACTGCCAGCCTATACACCGAACAGCCTCCCGCGAGGAGCAGACCCAATCCGATTGCGAAGCACCCCAGAAAGCCTCTCCGCGCAAGGCAGTATCGCTGCACACCCTTCTCACCGTCTTCACTGCACATTGACCGTGACTCCATAGTTCTTCCGCAACCATTCTGCATACCCGTCCACCCCCTTCATTTTTACATCAGCCACTTGACTGTAGCTGTAACCTGCATTTACTGGATTCACTCGATCTGTGAGATATCGAATCGTATCCCGGGTCGTCAGACCGAACAGTTCCATGGAATCCTGGTACACCTTCGGGTTGCCATTATGATTATCGGCATTGGGATAATAGATTCGCCGGTCCTCTGGGTATACATATTCAAAGCCTGTATGCGGCTGGCTCAACACCCTCTTCCGTGAGCTTTCATCATGCAATATGGGATTGCTGATTGTTTTCAATTCTTCTGTCAATTCCCTCATGAGAACACCTGCCTTCTCCGCTTGTTCCACCATCCAGTTCAAGGCCACGTCGGAAAGATCGCCACCGGAACAATTAACGATGTCTTTTCCACAATAGCCACCGCCGATATCCGAGTGCGCCCCGATGAACCCCCGCTCGATAATAACCCCCGGTGAAACGCCACCTACCATCGGCGCACCGAAACCCGGTAGGGTCTGGTCGAACTCGATGGAATACAGCGCGAAGAGCTTACGGTGCTCGTTCAGCGCCACTGCCTGCGCGGTGTACATCACTTCCGGCCGAACCCTGGTATCAATTTCCTCAATTGTCATTGGCACAGTGTCGAACAATCCCATGAACCGGATTGATATACAATATCCATGGTTCTTTATGTAATATCCTGCGTCTCGGCGTGACAGCACCTGATTGGCGAACATCCGGGCCGCCGCAGACCCACGTGAGAAACCGACAATATCTATCATCACCTGTGTTCCATTTTGCGACCCAGGTGCGCCCTCTCTTAAATACTCGTCCAAATTGTTCAGGTGTTCCTGTACCTGCCTCAACACACCCAGCCCCAATCCGCCACCGATATAGGGATCCGGGAATCGCCCAGTCCCAACACCTACTGAATAAAACGACACCTCGCCATCATCCAAATAATGCCGCCTGAACAGCTCCACATTCGTCAGCACCTTGTTCCGGTCGTTCCACGTCCCGTCAAAGGCGAATAGCACCAACCCCTGCGGATCCACATACCGCAAGGGATTTCCTGACACATACCCATAGGGATTTATACCGCCGCGAAGACCTAATGGATCAGGGCTCAGGTAGCGCCCCTGGTCCGGGTCGTAGTAGCGGTGGTCGTTGTAGTGGAGGCCTGTCTCCAGGTCCTCGTACTGGCCCGGGAGCCGCAGGTTGAGTTGGTAAGATCCGTCCGGGATATCGATCTTCGCCCTGCCATAGGGGCTGTAGTCGGCACACCAGACCACGTTGCCATCGGCGTCGGTCGCCGCCTCGGGCGCACCCAGGTGGTCCAGGTGGAGGTAGGTAATTCTCTCGTTCCTTGCCGACAACCGATTGAAGACGGTACGCAGGGTTCCGTTCAAGTCAAAGCCCGTTGCCGGTGTATCACTGCTGAGACGTTTTCCCCAGGGCGTGTCCACTGTGGCCAGTGGGTGACCAGCGACGTAGAGATACTGGCGAAGGATCCGGCCCTCGCCGTCGAGTTCGGCCACTGGCCGGCGGTTCTCATAGATAAAGTGGGTAGTAATCGGCGCCCCGTCCTGCCAGACGGTCTTGCTGATCCGCTCCCCGCGGTGGTTGTAGCGGTAGGTGGCCCGGGTCCGGCCACCCTCACGCACGGCAGTTAGCCGACCCTCGCCATCCCAGGCGTAGCGCCTGCCCGCCTGCGCCACCAGGCGACCCGCGCGGTCGTGGGTGAATGGCATGTCGCTGCGCGCGTCGCCGGCCAGGACAATCGGTTGGTTGCTCACCGGGGCGTAGCGCAGCCGCTCCGTGGGGTTCTGGCCGTCCTCACTGCCCCCGCCCTCCTGGGCGAGCAACCGGTTGCCGTTGCCATCGTGGAAATAGCGCCAGAACGTGGCATCGGTGGCCCGCCCCTCGCTTCGGGCACCGATGAGTCGATCGTGGGGGTCGTAGGCGTAGTCCCGGCGGGTGTCGCCGGCACGTTTGCCCGGCAGCCGTTCCGTGTGGAGCAGGTTGCCGTTGAGGTCCCAGAGGTAACGGGTGTCCGCCAGGGCGTTGGCGGCCGGCGGCAGGCTGAGTGCACCGGGTGCATCATCCCCTGGCGCTGGACCGGTGAGGCCCGCCCACCGCCACTTCGGGAGAGAGCCCTCAACTCCAACTAGGCCCGGCCCATTGTGCACAGCAGGCCGCAGGACCGGCTCCCGCGGGCCGGGGTTCCGGTAGAGCAGGCGGGCAAGCCGGCCCTGGGCACTGCGCTCGTACCGGCCCTCGACACCGTTGCCGTAGCGCAGTGTGCGCATGCCCACAAGGTCGCGCTCCAGGCCGGAGACCAGCACCCGCGGCGCAGTGAAGGGTTCGGTTCGGCGTTCCAGGGCCACGATCTGCCCCAGGCCATCGGCCACGTACCGCAGCTCCGTGCCGTCGGGCAGCGTGCGGGCCCGGAGCGTGCCGCGCTCCGGGTCCCAACGGTAGCGGGTGGCATATTCCACCTCCCGGCCCGAAACCAGGGTCAGAGCGACGGTCTTGCGGACCAGTCGCTGGCGGGCATCGTATTCGTAGTGCTCGCGCTGATTGGGATGGACTACGGCACAGAGCAACGTTCCGCACCAGCGATAAGCGGTGGTCTCCGTGGCCTCCGCCTCCCCCGCTGTGGCGACAGTGGCGGCCACCACCCGCCCGGCGGCATCGTAGCGCCAGGTCTCGCGATTGCCCTGCCCATCGGTACGCGCCACCAGGTTGTCCGCAGGATCGTAGCCCAGCACGGTCCGTCCGCTGTCGGGCGAGTCGACGGCGACGATGCGCCCGAAGTCATCGTGCTCATAGCTGGTCAGCGCACCATTGGGGGCCGTCACGGAGGCCAACCGTCCGGCCCTGTCGTAGCCATAGGCGACCAGCGCGGCAAAGGGGGTGTTGGCGGCCTTCACCACCCGGGCCAGCCGGCCCCGACGATCGTAGCTGTAGCGGGTCGCGCGCCCCAGGGGATCGATAAGCCCGACCAGCCGCCCAAGGTCATCGTGAGCCAGACGCCGCACGGCCCCGGAGGCGTCGGTGACACGGCTGAGACGCCCCTCCTGGTCGTAGCCATAGCGCTCTCTTTCCAGTATCCGGCCGGAGAGGCGTGTCGCCTCGTGCAGTCGGCCGGCGTCATCGAATACGAAACGCCGCAGCACACCGCCCGCCTCGGCGATCCAGGTGTTGCGGCCCGCCGCGTCGTAACCCCAGCGAACCAAGCCCTGGTAACCCGTGCCCCACTGCTCCCCCAACTCCTGGAGCCGCCCGGCAGGGTCGTAAGCGTAGACCCGCTGCCGCGAACCGTCGTCGATGCTGCTGAGGCGGCCGCGGACGTCGTAGGTGAAGTGCCGCTCGGGCTGCCCCGCCACAACCACGCGCTCAGGACGCCCGTAGGCATCGAAGGCCCGCACTGTCACCACCACTCCGATGGGACTCTCCACTGCCACCAACCGGCCCGCGCTGTCATAGCTGAAGCCGATGCGATCCGGTGCCACCTCGCGCGGGCCGTCCACGGCCACCGGCAGCCCCTCCCGGTACTCGATGCGCAGGGTTCTGCTGATGGACACGAATTCCCTGACGGCCGGAGCAAAACCGGTCTCCGTCATGGCCTCCGGCTGGCCGTCGTCGTTATAGCTGATCTCGGTACGGTACTCCGCCCCCGGCTTCACGCTGGGGCGAACAATGGCGCTGGGGTGGCGAGCGCCCCCTCTATACTCGAAGGCGGTCCAGTCCAGGACCTCACCGTGAAGCAGTGTGGCGACCCGGTTCAGGCGATCCTGCCCGTCGTAGGCGAACGCCTGCGCCCTGCCCCCTTTCCCGGTGATCTGCGTCAGCCGCAGCCGCTCGTCGTAGCTGTAGGCCACGTCCCCCCGGCTACAGACGGCGCAGCCCGGGCCGACGACGCGTGTCACCAAGGGAATACCCCCGCGCAGTGCCGTGTAGTAGCGGCTGGTGCGGTCAGTGGTGTCGGTGACCAGGGTCTGGCCTGACCGGTACTCCAGCTCCACCCGCCCCACGCCCTCCGCATGGGTGCTCAGCACCGCCCGGTCGTACCCGTCGTAGGCCCAGGTGGCGAAGCGCACGCCGCGCTCGTCGGTGAGGCCGGTCAGGTTGTGGGGATCGCTGCTGTCCTCGTAGTGGTAGGTGCGGACGGCGCCGTCGGGATAGGTGACCGACTCCAGGTTGCCGTGCCGATCGTAGCGGTAGAGGACCCGCCGCCCGCCCGGGTCGATGACGCCGGCGAGGCGACCCCCGTCGCCGTAGAGGAAGGTGAGGCGCCGACCCTGGGGATCGGTGATGCCGGCCAAACGCCCCTCGGCGTCGTGGGCGAGGCGCACGCTGCGGCCGTCGGCCTGGCGGATGTCCGTCAGGCGGCCCTCACGATCGAACAGCAACCGGCGGCCGTCGTGCCAGACCCAGTCGTAGCCGTGGGACAGCGGTTCGATTGCGCCGTCGGTGGCGGCGGTGGCACGGTAGACCCGCCCGCCGGGTTCGCGCCGGAATACGAGAAGCCGTCCGTCGGACTGGCGCAGGCGGATGATCTCCCCATCGATCCGCTCCAGCGCCGCCATGTAGCTGTGGCGCCAGCCGTAACCGAGCGCGCCGTCCTGCTCCAGGCGGCTGTTGTAGTGGCGCACGAAGCGCAGGCCGAGCGGACCCGGCAGGGGCGAGAGGTCGGTTTCGGCCTGGTACTTGTTGCCGGTGACCACGTCGATGGGGTTGCCGACGGCGCGCCCCTGGCCCGGCGCGGCCGTCGCGGCGGGCGCGTCGTTCTCGTCGCAGCTGTCGGGGGAGCCGAGGCCGGTGCCGCCGCCGGCATCCCCCTCGTCGGCGCTGTCGTCGCCATCACTGTCGCCGGTCCCTCCCCCCTCCGCACCACCGGGGCCGTCCGCCACCGGAACGAAGCCGCTGGCGCCATCCGAACCGCTGCCCGTGGGGCCGCTCTCCCAGGGTCGGTGGCCGGGCCGCGAGGCATCGGCGACAACAGTGGGATCACTGCGGTAGGCGTCCCTGACTTCGGCCCGTTCGGCGACCAGGTCGTTCTCCCGCGCGGCGCTCTGCATGCGCACGGTGGCGGTGGCGAGGATGGGCAGGCGGCCGCGGGCAAGCAGTGTGCGGGCATAGGGATCGCGGTTGAACCAGCTGGCCAGGTTGGCGATGACCGGACCGGCGAAGGGGACCTTCAGCTCGTAGCCGTAGACCACCTCCAGCTTGAGCAGGTTGGCGTCCTGGATGTTGACGCCGCTGGCCGGGCCGACCCGGGTGTCGGCCACGTGCAGCCGTTCGAAGGGGATCTCCCGCACACCGTCCCGTTGGCTGTCCACGCCGAAGTCGTCGAAGGCCTCGCGGGTGGGGTTGAGGATGCGCAGTCGGGCACTCAGGGCAATGTCCGCGGCGGCGCGCGCCCGGGCCCTGAGCAGGCCGGCCAGGTTCCGGTCCGGCGAGTAGAGGGGCGCCAGGCTGCGGGCCAGCTCCAGCCGGATGGCGGCGGGATCGGCCTGGGTCGTCGTGCCGGCACGGGTGGCCATGAAGGTGGCGTGGTTGAGGGCGGATTTCGCCTCGTAGATGAACGCCCACTGCATGACGCTGAGCCCGAGCAGCGCCAGGACGGGCAGCACCACCACCGTCTCCGCGAGCACGGCGCCCCGCTGGCGCCGGAGTCCGGACAGCATCGTGCCGGAGGTCAGGTGTGGCGTGGATTCAGCGGGCGTGCCGTTGCTGATCCCCCCGGACAGCGGCGCAGCCCTCCGCGGGAACGGTGGATCGGCCGGGACCGGCGGCAGGTTGGACGGGGCAGAAGATGCAGCGGTGATTTCATGACACGTTCCCTGTGTTCACGGTTTTCCAGGGACACACCCGGTCCCCGGGCGGACCGGAATCCGTTCCGGGCCGCTGGCTTGATGTGCCGATTAGTACCACACCGATTCACCTGTTCAAAATGGGTGATTGATGACGGGTTTGTAAGTCATGGGCGATCGTCAGCGATTTTGTTGAATAGACGGGATTGACAGGATTTCTGTCTGGTGGCTTCGGTTGAGGCAGTGGCAGGTCGCCTATTCGGCGCACCGGCCAGCGCCCCATCGCCCCGGGGCGGGCCTCCCACAGGCTTCGGTCGGGCCGCCGGGGTGTGCAGATGAATCTGCACCTACATGGAGGCGCGCCCTCGCGGCGATTTCTTTTCTCGGAATGGATTGCACCGGGCCGAACGTTGAATGGGGTTCGTCCCTCGCCGCACCCTGCAATGACTTCTGCGGGGAAATGCGAATTCAGTGACCCAATCTCTTCCCATCTTTGCCCGAGACCCTACAATGCCCGCACGGTTTTCGAACATGGACGATTAGCCCTCGGATGATGAATCTGAGCCGAAACCTTGGATACGGCGGGGCCGCGCTGCTGCTGGTGCTGGCGCTGTGGGCCCTGGCCAATGGAGTGGCCGATGTGGCGTGGCAGCCGGCGCGAACGGCCCTGGCGCGCTGGGAGGCCGCGGGCAGCGCGCCCGGCGCCGAAGCACTGGAACAGGCGCGGGCGGCGCTGGCGTTGGCGCGCACGCTGGATCCCCTGAACCCCCGCTATGTGCAGGAGTCGGCGCGGGTGCGGGAATGGGCTGCCATAGGCCTGCCGCCTTGGGAAACCGGGACCCGCGACCGCCTGGAGGATGCGCTGGCGGCCTATCGTGATGCCATCGCCCTGCGGCCCACCTGGCCCTATGCCTGGGCCGGGCTGGCGCGGGCGAAGCTGCGGCTGCTGCAACTGGACGCCGAGTTCGAGCGGGCGGTGGAGCGGGCCGGCGCGCTGGGCCCCTGGGAGCCGGAGGTGCTGCTGGCGCTGACCGAGATCGACCTGCTGGCGGAGCCGCTGCTGGCGGAGACGGCCAGCGCCCGGGTGGCGGCGGCCACGGAACGGGCCCTGCGCCAGCAGCCGCGGGAGGTCATCCGGCTCGCCGCGCGGCTCGGTCAGGCGGATCGGCTGCGTCCCCGGCTGGCGGGCGACAAGGCCCTGGAGAAGCAGCTGGAGCGCGAGGCACGACGGTCCGCGGCGGGGAACGCCCGATGAGCACGCGGCCGGAGGCAACGACACCGCGGGGATTGTTCTTCGCCCTGCTGGCGCTGCTGGTGTGGCTGCCCATCCCGCTGGGCAGCAACCGCCCCTGGGCCTGGTCGCTGATGGAGACGGCCGTGTTCCTGCTCTGCGCCCTGTGGCTGGCGGGTGTGGCGCGTGGACGGTGGCAGCCGACGCCGGCCCTGCGCGAGGCCCGCTGGGTGCTGACGCTGCTCGGGGTGTGGCTCGGCTGGGGGCTGCTGCAGGCCATGCCGCTGCCGGCGCCGCTGGTGGAACTGCTCTCGCCGGCGGCTGCGGCGCTGCGCGCTGCGGCGGGGCTCCCCGCCGACGGCTGGCAGCCCCTGTCGCTGGACGTGCACGCCACCCTGGCCGCCTGGCTCAAGGGGCTGGCCTACGCGGGCGTGCTGGTGCTGGTGCTGGCGCTGGTCGAGAGCCGCCGGCGCCTGCGGACGCTCGCCACGACCCTTATCCTGGCGGCGGTATTCCAGGGGATGCTCGCCAGCATGCAGGTACTGAGCGGCTGGGAGTTCCTGTTTATCGAGAACAAGGGGGTTGCCCACGGCACTTTCGTGAACCGCAACCACCTGGCCGGGTTCCTGGAGATGAGCCTGGCGCTCGGCATCGGGCTGCTCATCGCCTCCATGGCCGGTGGCGGCAGCCGGCGCAACTGGCGCCAGCGGCTGCGGGAGTGGGCGCGGCTGCTGCTGGGGCCCAAGGCGCGGCTGCGCATCTACCTGGCGGTGATGGTGATCACCCTGGTGCTGACCCACTCGCGCATGGGCAATTCCGCCTTCTTCGCCAGCATGCTCGTCACCGGCCTCCTGGCGCTGCTGCTGTTCCGCAACTCGCCGCGGCCGGTGGTGGTGCTCATCGTGAGCCTGGTGGTCATCGACACCTTCATCGTCGGGGCCTGGTTCGGCATCGAGAAGGTTAAGCAGCGGCTGGAGGAGACCCGGCTCAGCTCCGAAACCCGCGACGAGGTGGATATTTATGCCTGGGACCTGTGGGGCGATTACCGCCTCACCGGCAGCGGCGCGGGCACCTTCGCCGCGGTCTTTCCCCGCTACCGGCAACCGGACGTGGGCACCGCCTTCTACGACCATGCCCATAACGACTACCTGGAGATTCTCACCGAGTCGGGCATCGTCGGCGCCCTCCCGCTCGGTGGCGGCGTGCTCCTCTCCCTCGGCGCGGCGCTGCTCGCCATGCGCCGCCGGCACGACCCGCTGCTGCGGGGAATGGCCTTTTCCGCCGTCATGGGACTGATGGCCCTGCTGATTCACAGCAGCGTGGATTTCAATCTGCAGATTCCGGCCAACGCCGCGCTGTTCATGGTGCTGATGGGGCTGCCATGGCTGGCGCTGACGCTGGGGCGGCGGCGTTCCGGAACGGGTAACAGACAGGATTTACAGGATTGACGGGATTCAGTGTGGGGGCTTTGGGCAGGGCCAGATGTTGGCGAGCCCATGGGTTCCGGCCAGTGCCCCATCGCCCCGGGGCGGGCCTCCCACGGGCTTCGGTCGTGCCGCTGGCTGTAGCTGCTCAGAACGCCATCGCTTCCTGGACGATGCCGTCGAGGAGGGCTTCGATCTCCGCCAGCACCTCGGTGGTGCCGCCCTCGGCGACCTTCGAAAGACGCTCGTAGCTGAGATGGACGGTGTCGGGCGCATCGGGCAGGACATAGAGGGAGATGGCGTAGGGGCAGAAGATGATGTTGCCGGGATCGGCTTCCATCATCTTGCGGGACATCACGGCGCTGCAGAACTCGATGACGCCCGCCTGGAGATAGACCTGCCGGTCTGAACCCACGTCCTCGCCGGTGCGGGCGAGCATCTCGCCAATGTTGGAGTAGTGGCTGATGACCAGGCCGCGGCCGGTGATGGCGAGCTCGACGCCCTGCTTGACGTCCTCGAAGCTGCCCTGGGTGCTGTAGACGGCGCGGAAGTCGGGTTCGGCCAGCGCCAGGGCCGGGACGAAGAGCGCCAGTGCGAGCCAGCGGTTGAGTGTTCTGTGCATGATCGTGTCTCCATCTGGTTTTTGTACGGGCATCTGCCGGTTATTTGACCACGCCCGGCCGGCGCTGTCAGGCCCGGCCGCGGCTCTCGCCCCGTACCACCCCGCCGGCGATCAGGTGGGCCGTGCGCAGAGGCTCGGGCAGCGCGCCGTGCAGCGCCAGCCGTTTGATGAGTCCGGCGGCGGTCTCCCGGTCGATGCCGGCGCGCTGGACGAGGACGCCGGCCAGGGGTTCGGGAGTGCCGGTGCGCTCGATGATGGCCCACTTCTCCGCTCCGCCCGGCACATGGCCGAGCAGCGCCGATCGGACCGCGTCGAGATCGGGCGCCTTGCGCATGACCGCCATGGCCGGGACTCCCAGCTCCCGGTTGAGCGCCTGCAGGTCCACGACGTTGAATCCGGCAAAGGCGATCCCCTGGGTCAGGATGCAGTGGAGATGGGCGGCGAGGCGGGAGCCGGCGACGGCCCCGGCGAGCGCCCGGGTGGCATCGTCGCCGTCACGCCGGACGTAGGTGCTGATCACCCCTTCCAGGCGCGCATCGGCGTACACCGCGCCCACCACCAGCACCGGCGCCTGCCGTTCCCGGGGAAAGGGCGCGTCGTCGAAGCCGATGACGTGGGAGAGGCGCATGGGGAAATTATGGCAGGTGGCGGAGGGGGGTGTTCCAGCCGCCGGTCGGGCCTTATCCCCCGGTAGGAGCGGCATCCTGCCGCGATAGGCATCTGCGCCGGGAAGGTTCGCGGCTGGAAGCCGCTCCTACAGAGGGGGCGAGCGGCATCCTGCCGCGATAGGCATCTGCGCCGGGAAGGTTCGCGGCTGGAAGCCGCTCCTACAGGGGGGGCGAGCGGCATCCTGCCGCGATAGGCATCTGCGCCGGGAAGGTTCGCGGCTGGAAGCCGCTCCTACGGGGGGGCGAGCGGCATCCTGTCGCGATGGGCATCTGCGCCGGGAAGATTCGCGGCTGGAAGCCGCTCCTACGGGGGGGCGAGCGGCATCCTGTCGCGATGGGCATCTGCGCCGGGAAGATTCGCGGCAGGAAGCCGCTCCTGCCGAGCCGGGTTGCAATCCGTCCCTTTCGGGGCGGAAAGCCGTTCCTGCATGTTCTGTCAGCTGGACACGACAGGCCCTACCCTGGAACGGGGGTCAACTGATACACCCAGAAACCACCCTGCTGGTATACCAGTTCAAAATGCTCCAGGTGGATGGGGCCCGCCTTGCTGAAGGGCAGCAATTTCGCAATCAGCGTCCGTGTCGATTTCTCGTCGGTGAGGAAATAGACCCGGACCACCTCCGCGCCCCGGTTTTCCACCAGGTAATTGCTGTACCCCTCGCTCTGCAGCCAGTCCTTCACCCGCTGTATGAGTCCGTGCATGTCTCCCGTATTGGGAAAATCCTTGTATCCCACGCTCAGGCGCCCGGGGTACAGCATGCCCAGCTTGTAGATGTCCGATACGTGCAGAACCAGTGTCACGGTATCGCTGCCGGTGAGTTGCAACAGGCGTTCGGCCGCCTCGTCCTCCCCTGCCAGCAGCGCTTCGGTGAATGACGAGAATCCGGCGTCCTCCGTCCCCGCCCCGGGAACGCGCCAGAAGGACCTCTCCAGCGCCGCGATATCCCCGCTGCGCGGCTGCCAATGAGACGGGATCAGCAGCGGCTCGAGCAGGGTTTCACCAAACCGGTACTGCTGTCTGGTGAATGCCTCCAGACGCTGCAAGACATCCCACCAGCCCAGCACGCCGGCGCTATCCGTCTCATGCGCTGCAAGCGTGTCGGCCACCGCCTTCAATTCGGCCGGGGCGGTCGACGTGTAGAGCAGGGGGGCGGCCACGCGGTTGTCCCAGTGCAGCAGCACGGGACGGCTGTCGGGGCTGTCGGTCACATAGGCCCTTGCCAGGGGCTCATCGATTCCCTCGGTCATGAGCCGGTAGCGGCTGACCGGCAGCGTCTCGAAGCCCTCCGGCTTCAGCTCCGGGAAATCCCCGGCCTCGCCCCGGGTGTCGAGCACGTAGCGATAAAGGGGCGGGGCGGGCTGGACAAGCGTCCAGCCCAGCCACGCCAACAGGAACAGTCCTCCCGTCACCAGCAGCACGCCGGTGAGCGGGAGGACCAGGGGGTTTGCCCTGCGCGGCAGGGCCGGGTTCGCGTATGGCACTAGCTTTCAAGCTCCCTGTTGCGGCGCCGCCAGCCCCACAGCGCCAGGCCGCCGAACAGCAGCATGCCGCCGCCGATGCCGCCCACCGAGGCCTGCTTTCCGGTGGAATCCAGGTTGAGCAGGGTCTGCCTGGCGCCGGCCTCGAGCTTGTCCACGCGCTCCTGCAGCGCGGCCATTTCACGCAGCTTGGTGTTCTCGTCCATGATGCGGGCATAGTCGCCGATGAGCGGCGACCAGCCTTCCGTGTAGGTGTATCCGCCCGGACTGCCGTGGGACACGCCCTTGTAGAGCTTGATGAGGTCGTGCTCCCACATCTGGGCGTGGTCGCGCTCGATGGCGGTGGGGTTGTTGCCCTTGGCCCAGAACAGCTGGAAGAATCCGCCGGGGGCGTCCTTCATGGGCTCCGGCGGCGTGGGCCGATTGGTCTTCTGCCCCACCAGCAGGCCGTCCTCGTAGAGCTTGTCCAGCACCGCCTTCGCTTCCTGCTCCTTGGACAGGCCCTGCTTGATGCTGCCGTCGATGATGTCGAAGTAGGCCTTGGCGAACTTCTCCGAGTGGCAGGTGGTACAGGTCTTGACCCACGCGGCCTTGCGCTTCTGGAACCACTCGTGGTCCAGGTTGTCGGCTATTGCGGGCGTTGGATTGAAGGCCCAGCGCACCTTGCGCACCACGTTGTGGCCGAACTTGCCTTCGTACTCCATGTGGCAGTACGCGCAGGTGGGCCCGGTCTGGCCGCCCTTGGCGATGGCGTCCTTCAGCGGCACGTCCCAGTTCCAGGAGTCGCCATGAGCCTTGAGCACCGTGCCGTGCTTCGACAGCAGGAACTGCTCGTATTCGTTGTGATCCACGCCGTTGTGGCAGGTGGCGCAGGCCTCCGGCTTGCGCGCCTCCGCCGCGGAGAACTGGTGGCGGGTGTGGCAGGTGTCGCACTTCGGCGCATTGATGTGGCACATGGTGCAGCCGGAGGCGATCTCCCGTTCCTCCATCGCCGCCCAGGTGGCCAGCTCCACGTTGGCCTGGTATCCCAGGGCGTGGGAGGGCCGCCCCGCGGGCCACTGGTCATGGGGCCAGTTCATGGTGTCGCGCTCGGACTCACGCTCGGCGAACTGCTGCAGGTGGCAGGTTCCGCATATCTTCGCATCGGGCATGCGCAGGTCCTTGTCGTGCTTGCCCTCCTTCGCGCCGATGCCGACGTGGCAGTCGATACAGCCCACCTGGGTGAGCTGCTCGTGCTGCCCCAGCTTGCCCAGGGAGCGCAAATTCTCCTCCGCCTTCTCCAGCAGCTCCTTTTTGTAGAAACGCGGATCTGATGCGGGCAGGTTGCGGATCGCGGTCAGGTTCGAGTGGACGCTCTTGCGCCAGGCCGCCACGGCCCCCGGGGTTTCGTCCGAGTCCTCGTGGCACGTGATGCAACCGGCTCCATCGGTGGTCTTGGTCACCGAGGTCGGCGGCTGGTAGAAAAGATTGGGATTGAAGTACTGGTCGATGGCCAGCGGCTGCCACTTGTCCGCGTACTTGCCCTTGCCGGCGCCCTGCTTCGGATCCTCGTATCTCTCCACCAGCTTGTCATACAGCTCCTTCGGAGCCGCATGCTCCGACACGCCCAGCGCTTCGAATGTCTCGGCGGGAATGTCGGCCACGGCGGGAACCGAGAACAGCGCCACGGACAGTGCAATGCACAGTGTGGACAGGATCCTGAACACCCTACTGCTTCCCATGATGCCCCCTCCTCGGCGAGTGACTCGCCTCATCTGGCATGCGCAATTGCGCGATGATGCAGTGCCATTGGGGACCCCGTGTCCGGTCGGGTAAAGAACCAGTTCCAACCGGTGGGCTGGTACCAGGGCATTTTTTGCGGTATTCGGAATGGAATCTCCAACTAATTGATATTTATTGCCTCTGGCCCTATTGCCCTACTCCAGACTGGTATTACTCATGAGCGCGTTTCCATTCCTATAATGGGACCAAGGCGGCTCGGCAAGGCTGGAGGATTTTCCACCATGCAACTCCCGTTCAACGTGGAGCACGGCGCGGCCCAATCGCTCCAGGACCAGATTTTCCACCGGGTGCGGCGGCTTATCCTGGATGGCCAGCTCAAGCCCGGGACCTCCATGCCGGCCACCCGTGAACTGTCCCGGCAGCTCGAGGTCTCGCGCAACACCGTGCTGCTCGCCTACGATCGGCTCATCGCGGAAGGCTACCTGGAGACCGAACCGGCGGTGGGCACCTTCGTATCCGCCCACCTGCCGGAAGATTCACTCATGCTGACGGAGCGCCCGGCCCGGGCGATCGATCGGCACGACCGGGCCCTGCGTCACCGGACAATCCTGTTCCACGGCCAGCCCCATGGCGTATACACGCCGCCGGGACAGCGCGTGTCCATCGACTTCAAGGTGGGCCGCCCCGATCCGAACTCGTTTCCGGCCCGGCTCTGGCAACGCCTGCTGGTGAAAAAGCTGGAGGAAGCCGGGAAGAACCTCACCGAGTACAGCGATCCCGCGGGGCTGTGGGAACTGCGCCAGGCCATCGCCGAGCATCTCGGCCCCGCACGCGGAATTGCCACCACCCCCGAACAGGTACTGGTGGTCGCCGGCTGCCAGGAGGCCCTGGACATCGTCGCGCGGCTGTTCGTGACCAAAGGCACGCAGGTGGTCACGGAATGCCCCTGTTACCAGGGCGCGGCCTTCCTGTTCGAAAGCTACGGCGCGGACCTCTATCCGATACCGGTGGACAACCAGGGCATCCAGGTGGACCGGCTGCCCGACAGTCCGGTCACCCTCGCCTATCTCACCCCCTCGCACCAGTACCCCATGGGCGCCACGTTGTCCCTGGAGCGCCGCCTGCGACTGCTGGAGTGGGCGGCCGGAACCGGCGCCTACCTCATCGAGGACGATTACGACAGCGACTTCCGCCATCACGGATCACCGCTCACGGCGCTGAAGGGCCTGGACCGCTACGATTCAGTCATCTACCTGGGCACATTCTCCAAGTCCATCGGGGCGAGCCTGCGGCTGGGCTACATGGTGCTTCCCAGGCCGCTGGTGAAACCCGCCACCGATGTCAAGACGCTGCTCAACAACGGCCAACCCTGGCTTGAGCAGGCCGTGGTGGCGGAGTTCATGAGCGGCGGTGGATTCGGCAACCACCTGCGGCGGATACGCCGTGTTTACCTGCTGCGCCGGGATTGCCTGGTAAGCGCCTTGCGGCGGCATTTCGGCGAGGTGCGGATCTCCGGACTGGAGGGAGGCATGCACATTGTCTGGCACCTCCCGGCCGGCTTCCCCCCGGCGGCGGAGGTGGAGCGCCGGGTACGGGATGCGGGTGTGGCCGTCTACACCCTCCCCGGCGGCGCGGCCTACTGCCAGCCCGGGGAGGCGGCGGTCAGGCGCTCCATCATGCTGGGCTATTCCTCTCTCGCGGAGAGCGAGATCAAGGAGGGCGTGGCCCGAATTGCCGCGGTGCTGGAGAATGCAGCGGCGGGTGGTACCTGACCGGCCACCAGTCACCAGTCACCAGTCACCAGTCACCAGTCACCAGTCACCAGTCACCAGTCACCAGTCACCAGTCTGCGTGGTCGATGCAGCAGAGGCCCCATCGCCCCGGGGCGGGCATCCCACAGGCTTCGGTCGGGCCGCGGGGGTGAGCAGATGAATCTGCACCTACGGGAGGGGCGCTCTCGCAGCGATTGGTTTTGAATGGACAGGATTCTCAGGATGGACAGGCTTTCTGTCGGGTTGCTTCTGTTGGTGCGGGGGCCGTCCGCGCGCTCCGGCTCCGACCCACGCCCCATCCCTCATTTCGCACACGTGACGGAACTGCTTGACTCTGCTCATGTTTTTGTATTAAAAGGGCATCTGTGGAAATATTGTGAATCCTGGGGGTGAGGGTGACGGCACGCGCTTTGTTGAGCCGGGCAGGTGTTTTGCTGGTGTTTTGCTTGCTCGGTCTGCCGGGCACGGCAGCCGCCGATTCCCTCTGCAATCCATCACAGCTGCGTCAGATTCCCGTCCGTTCCGCGGCGGCGCTGCCCGCCGAGGGCTTCGTCCAGCGGGTGAAGGGGATGAACGAGGCGGGGCGGGAGAAGGTCATCCGCTCCGAGCTGCTCGCGGGCAACCTCCCCCGTTTTCTCCGCCGGCTCACCCCGGTGACCCTGAACGGCAAGGGCGCCGACGGCCGGCCGGTGGAGGTGACGCTCTGCGTCCTGCCGGACTATCTCGCCATCGGCTCGGACCAGGACTTCCTGCGCATCCCCATGGGGCTGGAGACGGCCCTGGTGGTTGCGGACCGGTTCGGCTTCGTGCTGCCCACCGCGAAGATTGTGGACGCCATCTACCGGCAGGCGGCGGTGAAGCTCCCGCCCCAGCCCCTCCCGCCGGGCAGCCGGATGCGCACCACCGCCTACTACCTGGATCATGAGCAGCGGGTCGAGGCGCAGATGCAGGAGCGGACCGCCGCCCCCGGGGCCCTCATCGCCGGCCACAAGAAGGACCTGGTCATCACCGAGCGGCTGCGGCGCATTCCGGGCCGGGTGGCCATCTACGGCTGGCACCGGACCAACGGCAAGCCGATCCAGCCCCTGAGCACGGTGCACGGGGCCCGCTACGCCGACTACAGCCATGGCGTGCGCCTGGTGAGCGACGTGGCCTACGTGGACGGCGAGCCGCGCCCCCTCGTCCGCCTGCTGGAGGACCCGCGGCTCGCCCCGGTGCTGAACGACGAGGGGCCGATTCCGGAACTCGACCGGTTGATCGCCGCCCTCGGCCCGGCCAAGGCCGAGCAGCTCGCCAGCCTGCCGGTGTCGACCAGCCAGCTGCGCTGATCCGCCGCATCACCCCCGCTTCTCCCCGCCCGCCCGGGCTGCTCCGGGCGGGTGGCGCTTCATTCGCTTCCCAGCCCCAATACTTCTTAATATCTCTCGCCAAGACGCGAAGAACGCCAGGAAAACAAAGGATTGATGGTCTTGTACCGCAGCGGCCCTCGCCCGGGACGATGCTCGACGCTCCATTCGTCAGGTCTTGATCATTATTAGCCTTGGCGTTCTTGGCAATCTTGGCGAGAAAAAATCCCGGCTAGGGCGGCCCGATGCTCTTGCAGCAGCGGAATCCCAGGTGGTAGTTGGCGTGGCTGTGTTCATCCATGACCCGGCTGCCGTGCCAGTAGGGCGCGCGCCAGCGGCACCAGTCCTCGTGGGCCCGGTAGCTGTCGAAGATGAACCAGCTGCCCTTCATCTCCGTGTAGCCGAGCTCCCTGCTGCCGCGGCTCGCCATCTGCGCCTCGTTCAGCGGCAGGTTCATGTGCTCCGCCGCATTGCCGTTGAGGTCGTAGACCCCGAGCGGGCTGCGGCACTCGGGAAAGGCGCCGGTCGGGTAGGTGTTGGACCCGCAGCGGTTCCAGCCGCCCCCGTCGCAGCCGGGACTCTTGCTGCTGCCCGCGGCGCAGATTCCCTTCCGGTAGGCGGGCCCGTAGCTCCAGCGCTTGTCCGCCCCATGGGCCCGGTTGTGGGCCGCGCGCATGCGGCTCACCGCCGCCTCCGGGCTCACCCCGCGGGCCAGGTCGAAGCGGTAGTCGGGCGGCTCCAGCGCCCCGTCGCAGGCGCCCTCCCACTCGTGGGCATCGCACAGGCGCTTGCCCACCGCGGCGCAGATCTCCTCCGCCTCCCGCGCCCGCACCCAGACCACGGGATAGGCGCAGGGGATGTCCGGAAACTCGAACTGGTCGATGCAGGCCCGCGCCTGTTCGGGTCGCTCGGTGCCGGGATCATAGAGGGGCGCCATGTACTTCGCCCCGCAGATGCGCTCGTACTCCGGGTTGGCGTAGTCGATGGACTGCGCCTCGAGCCGGGCCTGGCACTGCTCCTCCGTCTGCGGGTGCCGCGCCACGGCCGGATTGCCCTGCCCCACGAATCCCGAGCGCCCGAAGATGGCGCGCAGTTCCGTCATCTGCCCGTCGCTGAGACCGTGCACCGCCTGCAGCCGGGCGAAGAGACGCTCGTTCTGCTCGGCAAAGGTTTCGGCCCCGGCCGCGGTGAGCGCCAGGCAGGCCGGCAGGGCCGTCATCAGGATCCAGGCGTGGAATCGCTTCATTGCGTCTGCTCCCGACGCACGAGGTAGAAGAAATCCCGGTTGTCCGGGAAGCCGAGGAAGCGTGGAATCAGCCGCCCGCCGACGCTCTTGTCCACCTCGGTCATGTCGGTGATGAGGTGCATGACCTTCACCTCGCTGCCCTGGCGGGCATAGAGGGCGAGGTAGCTGTGCTCCAGGGCGTTCATGTCCAGCAGCATGGCACCGCTGCAGCCGTAGGCCTGGAACACCCGCACCATCGCCGAGGGGGTGGCGCTGGAGAAGTAGCCGTAGACCAGGAACCGGCCGGCCGGGCTCTCCTGCAGGCAGGCGCCGGCGCGCAGGGTGCGCAGCTTGCCCTCCGCCGAGCCGGACCAGTTGCCCGCGCCCCAGCGGGTGACGAGGGCGCCGGGCACGGCGGCGCCCGATTCCGGGTCGGCCTCGATCAGCGGCACGCCGTTCTGGCGCGCGAGGCGGATGCGACCGAGCAGCCCGTTGTCCACCCCGGTCCAGGTCTTCAGCCCCACCTGCCCGTCGTCGAGCACATAGAGGGTGGCGAGACCCGGCTGGAGCTTGCTGAAGACGACGCCGTGCTCGATGAAGCCGTAGTGGCTGCCGTGGTTGCGCAGGGACAGCTCGCCGTAGCGGAAGGCGCTGTGGTCGCGCTTGAAGCCGCCGGTGAATGCGGCCACGGTGCGGCTGGCGAGCGCCGGGGCGACCATGCCGGTGGTCACCAGGGGTGCGGGGCCGCCCACGCCGTCCGGACCCGGCAGGCTCTCGTCGCGCTGCGCCGGCAGCGTGCGATCGGACCAGCCCAGCCGGGGGTGGTCGGTGCCGAGCTCGAACTCCAGCTCGAAGGCGTCGAGATCGAAGGCGACCAGGTAGTCGAGGGCGGCCGACTCCACGCTGTCCAGGTTGCTCACCCGCCGCCGGTGGCTGCCCAGGATCAGGGGATCGACCGCCCGCGGCTGCATGGCGCTCAGCCACACACCGGGAAGGTCACGGACCGGATACCAGCAGCCGAGGGTCAGCGGGCCCCGCGGTGCAGCCACCTCGATGCCGAGGTGCTCGGGCACGACGCTGCGGCGGGCGTAGGCCTCGCCCATGGCTGCCTGGGGCGGCGCACCGCCAGGCACCGGCGGGCACTCCCCGTCCTCCGCGGGCACGCCCTGGACCAGGAAGGCGTCGCGATAGAACTCCTGGCGCACGAAGCCGACGATCCGCTCGCCCCCCCAGACGTGGTCGCGCAGGAAGTCGGTCACGCTCTCCAGCCGGGTCCGGGCACCGCTGACCGGGTTGCGCAGGTAGAGCCGGTCGCCGCACAGCGGCGCGTAGGGCAGCGCGCTGCGCCGGGCCTCCGCCAGCGGGCCGCGCAGGTCGTCGGTCCACAGAACGCAGTCGCGGCTCTCGCCCGCCGTCGTGATGACCACCCCCCGGGCGGGCGCATCCGCCAGCCGGATCCGCTGCCGCCCCGGGTCCGGGTTCTCCAGGTGGAAGGCCAGCGGAGCGTCACCCCCGTCCCGGTCCAGCAGCAGCAGGAACCAGCTGTTGAGGCGGGGATTGAGATTGACGAGGGTGGCGCTGCCCGGCCGCCCGCCGGGCGCCCCGAACGGGCGGGTCTCGCTCTGGCGGAAGGGCTGCAGCTGGAGGATGCTCTTCGGGCCCGGCGCCGCGTACTCCCGGGCCTGATCCTCCGGCGTCGTGCCGGTCTCCGCGGCGCGGGCAACGGGTACCGCCAGGAGCGCGACCAGCAGGCAGGCCGCCACCGCCCCGCGGCGGGGCCGGCTCCGGCCGGGGCGGAGATGCTCCCCCCTATCCCGTTGGAGTGGAATCCGGTCGCTCATATGGCCAGCACCAGCAGCAGCAGCATCAGGAGCACGAGGACCCGGCTCAGGCGATCCCGGCCCGCGAAGATGAGGGGATCGTCGTGCATCCGGCGGCGGTGGGCCTGCAGCCACATGTGGCTGACCCAGTAGAGGAGCAGGACGCAGACCAGCCAGATGAGCTCGTAGTGCCGATAGAGGCTGTGGGCGAGATCGCTGGTGATGTAGAGGGCGAGCACCAGCACCGACAGGTAGCCGCTCGCCACCCCCAGGGCGGCGATGAGTTCGCTGTCCTCCAGCAGGTAGCCCCGCGCGTGGGCCCGCCGGCCCTCCACGGCGCGCATGGCCATCAGCTCCGCGTAGCGCTTCACCAGCGCCAGGCTGAAGAAGATGAAGACGCAGAAGGCCAGCAGCCAGGGCGATGGCGGGATGCCGGCCGCCACCGCGCCGGCCAGGACCCGCAGGGTATAGCCGGCCGCCAGGATCAGCACATCGAGGATGGCCACATCCTTGAGCCCCAGTGAATAGGCCAGGGTCAGGGTGATGTAGAGCCCGAGCACCGCCAGGAACAGCGGCGGCAGCCATAGCCCGATCAGGACGGCGCCGGCCAGCAGCAGGGGTATCAGCGCCAGGGCGTGGCCGAGGGGCAGGCGCCCGGAGGCCAGGGGCCGCTCCCGCTTGTGGGGGTGGTGGCGATCGGCCGGCAGGTCGAGCAGGTCGTTGAAGAGGTAGACCGCGGAGGCGCACAGGGTGAAGGCGGCGAAGGCCAGCAGCACCAGCCCCAGGAGATGGCCGTCATAGAACTTGTGGGAGGCGGCCAGGGGGGCGAGGATCAGGAGGTTCTTAAGCCAGTGGTGGGGGCGCAGGGCCTGCAGGTAGGCGCGCGGATGGTGGACACCGTCCTCGAATATCCGCTCGATGGGCGTGGTGCGGGCGGCGGCGGCGGCCAGGCCGGGCACGGGCCGGACCAGCAGGGCGCGGCGGGCGGAACGCCACACCGGCAGGTCCCGGTAGCTGTTGCCCGCGTAGTCGAACCCGCGCTCGCCGTAGAGCGCCACCAGCTTCTCCCGCTTGTTCCCGCCGCTGAGGTTGGTGTGGCCGTCGCTGGCGAGGACCTCGGTGAATATGTCGATTTCCGCGGCCACCGCCCGCGCCACCCGCTCGTCCGCCCCGGTGGCCAGTACCAGGGGGCGCCCCCCCTCCCGCTGCGCCTCGAGCAGGGCGATGAGGCCGGGGTGGTACGGCAGGGTATGGGCATCGGGCAGAACCACCTTCGCCAACTGCTGCTTGAAGTGCGCCCGCCCCCGGGCGAGCCACAGTGGCAATTGCAGGATGCGTGCGGGATGTTGCCGGGCCAGCATGAAGACCGACTCCAGCAGCAGGTTGGTACGCACCAGCGTACCATCCAGATCCACCACGAGCGGCACCGCCTGTGCACCCGGGTCATGGCTGTCTGGAACGTGTCCGGTTTCCACCCGCCCTGCTCCTGTCCATGTGGTCACAGCGTCAGAACAAGTGCTTCACCAATCCGAGGATGCCCTGTTTCCACGGTACCCGGTGGGAAATGCCGGTGGTTCCGCGGTACTCGTCCCGGTGGGCCAGGTACCACTCGTAGTTGCGGATCAGGGCGTCCCGGTTGGAGTACTGCGGCCGGAACCCGAGCCGGCTCTCGATGCGTTCGATGGAGACGAAGCTGTCCTCGGCGGCCGTTTCGTAGACCCACCGGTAGAGGGGCGAGAGATGCAGGCGCTCGAGCAGCTTCAGGGTCCAGATCACCGGCCGGGCGGGAAACCCGATGATTTTCCTGCCGAAGCCCGCCCGGTCGAGGACCGCCTGGAAGTTCTCGCGCATGGTCCCGAACTCCCGCGCCCCCACGTTGAAGGTGTCGTTGACCCTGTCCTCGTCGTCGGCGGTGGCGCAGAGCTCGATGGCCGTGCACAGGTCCTCCACGTCGAGCAGCTGGTAGCGGTTGTTTCCGGAACCGAGCACCGGGAAGTTCCGCCCCTCGGCGGCCCAGCCGTAGAGCAGCGCGAAGACACCCAGCCGCTCCGGGCCGACGAAGGTCTTGGGCCGGAGCACGGGAACGCACAACCCCCGGCCGCGGTATTCCCGGCACAGGGCCTCGGCCCGGATCTTCGCCTCGCCGTAGGGACCGACCCCCTCGATGCGGTCGTCCTCGCGCAACGGGTGGTGGTCGGGGATGCCGTAGACGGCCGTGGAGGAGATGTAGATGAAGCGGGACACGCCGAAATCGAGCGCGCTCTCCAGCAGGATGCGGGTGCCGTCCACCTCGGTGGAGAGGATGTTGTCCTCGCTGTCCAGCGGCAGGGCCGCGGCGCAGTGCACCACCAGGTCCACCCCCGCCATGGCCTGCTCCACCGTCTCGCGATCGCGGATATCGCCCTGGACCACCTCCACCGCGTCGCGCTCGGGGTAGTCGAAGGGGGCGATGTCGAGGGAGCGCACCCGCTGCCCGTGGGCCAGCAGGTGGCGGCAGAGATTGATGCCCAGGAAGCCCGCGCCGCCGGTGACCAGATAGAGGGAAGAGGTCATGGACATTACCTGTGGGTGACGAGTGTCATGCCGAGGACGAGCAGCACCAGGCCCGTCACCTGGGTTGCCGACACCGGCTCCCGCAGCAGGAGGATGGACACGGTCACCACGATGAAGAGGCTGCCCCCCATCATCACCGGGTAGGCGACGGAGAGGTTCAGTCGGCTGAGCGCGGCGGCGTAGAACACAACGTTCAGGGCGAACAGGGCCAGCCCCGCCAGCAGCTGGTAGTTGACCAGCAGACGACCGGCGAATCCCGGCTCGCCGAGCGCGCCCAGGCGCCCCGCGCCAAGCTTCAACAGGATGTTGGCGACGGCGTTGAAGGTGAGCGCGACTGTGAGCAGCAGGTATCCCATCACACCCTTGTCCCTGTCAGCGAAACGGCACGATGGCCAGCCGGCGAAACCGGCCGGAAGGCCTACAGGAAAGTATAGGTGGTGGCCGATTGGCTGCAGCCAACCGGGTTTCAGTCATCCGGCCACCCGCACTATGTTTGATTGAGTATGGACAGGATTTACGGGATTTCTCAGGATTGACAGGATGTTTCCCTCAGGGTTGAGGGGCTGCGGGTATATGCGGGTTCGGGGTTCTGGCCGGTAGCCCCATCGCCCGGGGCGGGTCTCCCACAGGCTTCGGTCGGGCTGCAATGACCCTTCACCCTTCACCCTTATCCATCATCCATTACCCCCATCAAACCAGCCGCGCGTTGATCACCTCCACCGTCCCCACGCCGGTTCCCAGCATGCGCAGGGTCTGGCGGACGGCGAGACGGTCCATGTTTTCCGCTTCGGGGTCGCGGTGGATCATGCTCACCCGCAACTCGATGCGCAGGGTGTCGGGGGTGTAGTGGCGGGTCAGGTTGTCCAGGGCGTTGGGCTGGCTGGGACGGATGGTGGGCATGCTGAAGGCCTGCGGGGTGACGGCCTCCACGGCCACGGTGGAGAAGACGCTGCGCAGGCGGCGGGTGATCTCGCTGCGGGCGTACTGGGCGGAAAACCAGGCGATGTCGTCGGCGGCCTGGATGAGTTCCGGGTCGATGCCCCCCTGGCGGCGGAAGAAGTCGAGTGGCGGGTAGTAGCCCAGGCGGTTGGTGCGGGTGTACTCGTCCACCTGGCGGGCCAGCTCGCCTCCCACCACTTCGGGCGAGGCGGCCAGGTGCTGGGCGTAGACCGCGGTGGGCACCGTCAGCTGCAGGACGAGGGAGACCCGGGCAATGTGAATCTGCGACATGGTCTAGTGTACTGCGCCACTGCGCAGGCGGCACAGCGACCCATAGGTGGACGATCGTTCGTCAAACAGACCCACTCTGCGCCTCAGAATCAGCTCCATCTGTTCCCGCTCTTCCACTCGGCTCGCTACGATCGCTCAAGTCCGACAGGCGCCTGGGCGCGCCCGCGCAGCACGCGGAGATGCTCCAGGACCGGACCGGTGACCGGCTCCAGCTTGCGCCGCATGAGTGAGCCGATGGCGTCGGTGCCGGCGAAGATGGAGCGCAGCACCGGCTCGCCCAGGCGCGCCAGCACCAGCAGCGCCTCCAGCTCTGCCTCCAGTCCGGGGAGTGCGGCGCGGAACGCGGCCAGGCCCTCCGGCCAGCCCTCCTGCCCGGGGTCCGCCCGGCCGCCGGCCAGGGCCGCGGCGGTCTGCGCGAGGGCATCCATGTCCCCGCCCACGGGTCGCGCCGGCGCGATGGACTCGAAGTAGCCCGCGATGGCCTCGAACAGCCCCAGCACCACCTCCTGGTTGGGGGGCTTGCGGATCACCGTCTCGGCGGTGTCGAGGAAGGCCTGGCCGGGGCCGCTGAAGACCCGTTGCAGGGCTGCGGCATAGGGATTCCCCGCCTCCGCCAGCGATTCCAGGGCGGCACCCGCCTCCCCCGGCTCCCGCGGCGCCGCCGCCTCCGGCAGGTTGTCGGGGGTGGTGGCGAGAAAGCCCACCAGGTAGGCGTTCTTGCGTTTGCCGCGGCTCCAGAGCAGCTCGACCTGGGCGTCGTTGATGAGCCCGGGCTGGAGGACCAGCCGCACGCTCTCCATCACCAGGGCGGGATCCTCCTCGAAGGGCAGGAACTCCACCAGGTACCCGGCCAGCTCCGGACCCATGCTGCCGGCGGCCACCGCGGGGCACGCCAGCATCCGCCGCGCCACCTCGGCATCGGGGTAGGCCCACCAGACCCGCCGCGCCAGCTCGTCGCTGAGGTTGGGCGAGCAGGCCACCGCCACCACCGCCTCTGGCTCGCCCAGCTTGAGCATGTCCTCCAGGCGCACGCCGGAGATCTGGCCCATGCGCGTCCAGCGGCGCAGGAACACCGGGTAGCCCTCGGGGGAGCCGAGCACCTGCCCGGAGAGCAGCTCGCGCACCCGGCGCACGTAGAGCTCGTCGCGGCAGTTGGGATTGAGCTTGACCTTCGCCTCGCCGGTTTCGGCCAGTCCGTAGAGGGTCATGGAGGATTCATCGATGCGCACCGCCTGCAGCTGCTGGGCCAGCAGGACATTGAGGCGCAGGTTGTCTTCCGGGGAAAGTTCCATCATGTCAGTTTTGGATTCTGCCTTCGACCGGCACCGGGCCGGTTCTGTGATGGTGATGCATGGCAGATGTCGGGTGCCGTGTTCACACCTTATCAAGGGGCGGCCGCGTTGTCTCCGCGCCTCCCGCCGGCGCTTTCGCGACAGACCCGGCCGAACCGTCCCGGGGCGGGTCTCCCATGGGCTTCAATCAGTCCTTATCCCCCGTAGGAGCGGCATCCTGCCGCGATGGGCGTTGCCACCGGACCATTCCCCCCCGTAGGAGCGGCATCCTGCCGCGATGGGCGTTGGCACCGGCCGGTTCGCGGCTGGAAGCCGCTCCTACGGGGGAGGGGGCATCGCCAAGGGGGGAAACGTTCAACCGGCGACATCAATTGAGCTGGATGCGCTGGCCCCAGGGCACCTTGTGCTTGCCCTTCACCAGCCAGATGACCGGGAACAGGGGCGGATGCTTCGGAAACTCCCCCTCCGCGTCGGTGAAGTAGAGCATCAGGTCGGGACGGTGGCCCTCCCGCTCGATCCACTCGAAGGGGGGCTTGAAGCTGGTGCCGCCGCCGCCGGTGAACTCCCGCGGCAGGCTGAACTCCTCCCAGGGCTCGTACTCCCAGGGGCCGTCCTCCACCATCCCGGCGTCACAGGCGTGGAGCAGCACCCGGGCGCGCATCTGGCCCTTGATGGCGTTCACCTCGGCCAGGAACTCGGTCATCTCGCCTTCGCTGATGGAGCCGCTGACATCGAGTATCACCGCCACGTTGAGCTGGCTGCTGCGCAGGCTCGGGTGGATGGCGTCGCCCTCCCGCCGGGACGGGCGGAAGTAGCTGAAGTCCTCGCGCCCCTCGGCGGTCATGTAGCGGGCCAGCAGCATGCGCCAGGGGAGCTGGGGCTGCAGCAGGTGCTCCACCATGCGCGCCATGGCGCCGCCGAGCTTGCCCGCCTGCATGGCGGTCTGGGCCGCGCCCGCCAGACGCTGCTGCCACTGGGTGCTGAGGGCTTCGGTCTCCGTGGGGCTGAGCGGAGGCGGCTGGGGCGCGCCACCGCCTTCGCTGTCCTCCTCGGCCTGCTCGCCGCCCTCCTCCGGCCCGGACCCCCGGTCGCCGCCCTGGTCGGGCTGCTCACCCTGCTCCCGGTCCTCGTCGTGCTCGGTCCGGCTATCGTTCCGCCCCTGGCCCTTGCCGCTCTCCTGCTCGTCGTCGTAGACGTGCCGGTCCATGGGCTCGTCGGAGTTGTTCTCGTCGATGTAGGGATAGATCTCCTCCGCCGTCATCCCCTCGTAGCTCTCCTCGAACAGCGCGCCGGGCGGCGGGGTGAGACCGTCGTTGACGAGCAGCGGGTTGACGGCGAAGTCGCAGGCCACGTCCCAGCGGAACTTGTTGCGGTGCAGGCGCCGGGCGAAGTGGGAGAGCGCGCAGTGCAGGGCCTCGTGGGCCAGCACGAACTGGGTCTGGTCGAGGCTGAGGGCGTCGATGTAGTCGGGGTTGTAGTAGAAGCTGCGTGCATCCGTCGCAGTGGTCTGGCACCACTTCGGATCCGCCTCGATCATCGGCAGCCGCAGCACCAGCGCCCCCAGGAACGGCTTGTCCAGGACCAGGCGCGTGCGGGCCGCGCTGAGCTTCGTCTCGATGTCTCTTTTCATGGTTTGTTGTGAAATGGACAGGATTTACAGGATTCACAGGATTAATGGGGCAACCGTGCGGTGTGGCCACGCGTTCCCGGCTGATAGCGCAAGAACTTTTTGCGCACCTCGACACTGGGTCCGAAGTTGAGGAGCAATCCCACATCTGTCCCCGTGGCCGTGAGGTAGTTGACCAACTGTACCTCGTGTTCCGTCGTTATTCGTCGGACCGCCTTCAGTTCACAGAGGATTCGCCCTTCCACCAGGAGATCGGCAAAATACTCGCCAATCACCTCACTTCCGTACATGACCTTGAGCGGCACCTGCTGAGACACCTCCAGCCCGCAGCCCCGCAGTTCTATGACCAGCGCGTTTTCGTAGACCTTCTCGAGGAAGCCTGCACCCAGCACATTGTGCACCTTGAAAGCGCAACCAATGATCCGGTGCGTCAACTCCCGGTCCCGGGTTCCATCCATGGCGCCCTCCGAGTGTACGAATTCTCCGGATATGGCCGGATAACCGATTGCTCTCCCCTACTCACCAGTGCTTCGCCTCACGATCTCCCCAGCAGGCGCATCAGAATACTGAGAAGCGGGGGCGACCAATAACCAGGCCGGAGTTCCGACACGAAAATCCAGTCAATCCTGTAAATCCTGTCTATTCCCCCATTCACTGTTCAAAAAGCATCACGTCGGCCACCGCCTTGGCCCAGTCGTTGAACTGGGGAACCCGGAAGATGTCCTGGCCGATGGCGCGGTGCATGTCGGAGACGAGCATCACCCCCATTTCGCGGTGGGGGAAGCGGCCGGCGTAGTCGAGGATGCGGCCCCAGGTCTCCTGGGCGTCCTCGCGGGTGCGGGCGCGGATGGACTGGGCCACCAGGGCGCTGGCCACGGCGTACTGGAGATCGGTGTCCCTCGGCACCGGCACCTCCTCGCCGCGGAGGATGGCGTCGATGTCGGGCAGCCGGTCGAGGTTCTCCACGAAGGCGGCCAGCTCGATGCCGGCGGCATCCCCGACGCAGGCCTGCAGGGCGCGGGTCATGAGGTCGGGCACGTCGGCGAACTTCTGCAGGGCGCGGTGGGCGAACTCCCAGGAGCGCGGCGAGGGAAAGGCCACCGGGTTGTGGGCCGGGTCGAAGGAGAACAGCAACTCGGGCCGGAAGCGCAGGAAGGCGATGAGCCGGTCGTCGATGTCGTTGGCGTAGGCCCAGGCCACCCAGTCGTCCAGGTGCGCCTCCACCTCGAAGTGGGAGAAGCGGTTGGCCAGCGGGGCGGGCATGGAGTAGGTGACGCCGCGGTCGCCCTGGCGGTTGCCGGCGGCGAAGATGGCCCAGCCGGCGGGCACCTCGTACTCCCCCAGCTGCCGGTCGAGGATCAGCTGGTAGGCGGCGGCGGAGACGCTGGGCGGGGCCGAGGTGATCTCGTCCAGGAACAGGATTCCCTCCGCGCCGTGGCGCTCCACGTCCGGCAGGAGGGCCGGCACCGCCCACACCACGTGCTCGCCGGAGCGGAACGGGATGCCGCGGAGATCGCTCGGCTCCATCTGCGAGAGCCGGATGTCGATCACCGGCACATCATGCTTCGCGGCCACCTGGGCCACCATCTGCGACTTGCCCACGCCGGGCGGGCCCCACATCATCACCGGGGTGTGGTGTCCGGTGCGGGTCCCGAGGAACTCGCGGTCAAGAATGGTCAGGACCTGTGCCGGGCGCATGCCTCCTCCGTCGTCTGCTTATAAGAATTGGATTGAATACCAATATTACCTATTCCTTACTGTTTTTGTCAGTCTAGTGCGAACTTTTTCCACGCTGCATGCGGCGGTGCAGCGGCGCGGGCTCGCCGGTGGCTCGCCAGCGGCGGTAGTCCTCCAGGATGAGCCCGTGGTCGAAGACGGTGTCGCGCGGCAGCGCCTCGGCCGCGTGCACCTCCACCGCCGCCGCGTCGTCCCCCGCCTTCGGCTCGCCCCGGGCGGTGGCCACGTAGACTGGACTCACGGTATGCCCGCGCGGGTCCCGCGCCGGGTCGGAGTAGCAGCCGAGCAGGACCCGCAACGTGACCTCGAGACCGGTCTCCTCCCGCGCCTCGCGGATGGCGGCCGCCTCCAGGGTCTCGCCCACGTCCACGAACCCGCCCGGCAGCGCCCGCCCCAGGGGCGGATGGCCGCGGCGGATGAGGACCACGGGCCGCCCGGGCCGATCCTCCAGCTCGATGATGATGTCCACCGCCACGCGCGGGGTCACCGGTGCCGCCATCGTTCACTCCTCTTCAACCGGACATCTCCAACGCTCTGCTAGTATCTTTTCAGGAACCGCAGATTAACGTTATTTGCGTTGATTTTCCGGTGCGCCCCATCCGGACGTCCACTTGACTCGTACCTCGTAGAGTCAGCCCGGGGGCCCCGGAATGGTTAATGCAGAATCTGCGAAAATAAGCGTAATCTACGGTTTATATAGTCTTTTTCACAGGTTAACCGGAATGATAGACCTCAAGCGACTGCTGGCGCTGATGATGGAGCGCAACGCCTCGGACATCTTCCTGAGCGTGGGCGCGCCCATCCATATCAAGATCGAGGGGGTGATGAGCCCCATTACCGACGCGCCCCTGCCGCCCGGCTCCGTGGAGGCGCTGGCGCAATCCATCATGAACCCGCGCCAGGCGGAGGCGTTCCACGAGCGCCCGGAGATGAACCTGGCGCTGGCCGGCGAGCACGGGGGACGCTTCCGGGTCAACATCTACCGCCAGCGGGGCGAGGTCTCCATGGTGGTGCGCTACCTCAAGGAGGTCATCCCGAGCCTGGAGGAGCTGAACCTGCCGCCCATCCTCAAGCAGCTGGTGATGGATCCCCGCGGGCTGGTGCTGGTGGTGGGCGCCACCGGCTCGGGCAAGTCCACCACCCTCGCCTCCATGATCAACTACCGCAACCAGCAGACGACCGGCCACATCGTCACCATCGAGGATCCCATCGAGTATGTCCACAGCTACCAGCGCTCGGTGGTGGAGCAGCGCGAGGTGGGCTTCGACACCCTCTCCTACGCCGATGCCCTGAAGAACGCCATGCGCGAGGCGCCGGACGTCATCCTCATCGGCGAGGTGCGCGATCGGACCAACATGGAGCACGCCGTGGCCTACGCCGAGACCGGCCACCTCTGCCTCACCACCCTGCACGCCAGCAACGCCCACCAGGCCCTGGAGCGCATCGTCACCTTCTTCCCCGAGTCCATGCACCGGCAGCTGTTCATGGACCTGTCGCTGAACCTGCGCGCCATCGTCTCCCAGCGCCTCATCACCGGGGTGGACGGGAAGCGGGTGCCGGCGATGGAGATTCTCATCAGTTCCCCGCGCATTGCCGACCTGATCCAGAAGGGCGAGATCGAGCTGGTGCGCTCGGCCCTGGAGAAGAGCCCGGTGGAGGGCACCGTCACCTTCGACCGCTACCTGTTCCAGCTCTACATGGCCGGCAAGATCAGCCGCGAGGAGGCTCTGCGCAATGCCGAGTCGGCCAACAACCTCGCCCTGCTCATCCGCCTCCAGGGCGGGCGCAAGGCGATGCAGGACGAAGAGGGCATGAGCCTGGTGCAGGAGGAGAAGCCCGGGAACGTCATCGAGGGCTGAGGGGGGGGTGAATGGACAGGATTTACAGGATTTTTCGGGCACGTACCGGGTAACCTTTCGCGCCATGCGTTCAATGGGACTGCCCAATCAATTCTCACCACGAAGGGCACGAAGAAGGGCGTGAAGGGGGGTAATGGTTTCTCGGAGGCATCGGTCAGGCTGCAATGATTCGTTGCCGGTTTTCAGTTTTCAGTTTTCAGTTTTCAGTTTTCAGTTTTCAGTTTTCAGTTTTCAGTACGAGCATGCGCCCGGGCACCGGCCAATGCCCCATCGCCCCGGGGGCGGGCCTCCCACAGGCTTCGCTCCGGCCGCCGGGGAGTGAAACCCTTGTGGGAGGCGCGCCCTCGCGGCGAGTTATGAAATGGACAGGATTTACTGGATTTTTCAGGATTGACAGGATTTTCTGTGGTTCGGGGCGGCTTGCCGGAAGAAGCGGGATGCAGAACCCCGAGGCCGTGCTGGAAGAGATTGCCCGTCAACTCGAACGCCGCACACCCCCTCCCCAACCCTCCCCCTGAGGGGGAGGGAGCAAATGCCGGACATTGCCCAAACCGCCTGCCCGGGCTGCGGCACGGCCGGCTCCCCCTCCCCTCGCGGGAGGGGGTTGGGGGAGCGGGTCAACCCGAACGCCGCATACCCCCAACCCTCCCCCTGAGTGGGAGGGAGTAAAAGCCCGAGCCACGCGGCCGGGCTGCGGCACGGCCGGCTCCCCCTCCCCTCGCGGGAGGGGGTTGGGGGGAGGGGGAATATATCAACCCGAACAAAGCGGTTCGTTCCTCACCGCATCCTGCAATGGCTGTAAATCCTGTTAATCCTGTCTATTCCCGTCTTCCAGGGAAGCCCCTCAGGCCGAATAGTCGGCGATGCCCGGGTTCCCCTCCACGTTCTTCAGCTTCGGGGTGTTGATCTTCTTCAGGCTGACGGTCTTCTGGTCGCGGAGATAGGTGGCGACCGTCTCCCAGATGGGCTCGCCGGGGGACTGGGAGCCGACGGTGGCCCAGCCGGCCACCTTGTACTTCTTCGAGGCCTCGATGGGGGTGCCGTCATCCAGCTGCATGGCCTGGATGCGCTGGCCCATCTCCGCGGCGGGGTCGCAGACGTAGTCGAGGCCGCCCAGGCGGACCATGTCGCCGCCCTGCTGGTAGTAGGGGTCGTTGTTGAAGAGGTTGTCGCAGACATCCTCGAGGATGAGCTTGATCTCCTCGCCGGTCATCTCCCGGGCGTAGGTCTCCGGGTAGGTGATGCAGGTCTGGTCGAGGACGTTGTCCATGGTGATGGCGTCGCCCGGCAGGACGGTGGTGCCCCAGCGGAAGCCGGGCGAGAGGGAGATCTGGGCGTCGTTCACCGCGCGCAGGGCGTCGCAGATCAGCTGGTCGAAGGTGCCGTTGAAATTGCCGCGACGATAGAGGACGGTGTCGGCCACCGCCAGCTTCTCCTCCAGCTTGTCCTTGTAGGGAGCGCGCACCTCGGCGATGTAGGCCGCCATTTCGGCGTCCGGCTCGATGAGGTTGGAGAAGATGGGGGCGAGGCGGTAGCGGAAGTCGCGCACCCGGCCGTCGCGCACGTCGAGGTCCAGCACGCCGAGGAACTTGCCGTTGGAGCCGGCGTTGCAGACCAGGGTCTGGCCCGAGGCGTTCTTGACGATGGTCGGGGCCGGCATGCCGTCGTGGGTATGGCCGCCGAGGACCACGTCCACGCCGGTGACGATGGAGGCCATTTTCAGGTCCACGTCCATGCCGTTGTGGGAGATGACCACCACCAGGTCGGGCTTCTCGGTTTCGCGCACCTGGTTGACCAGGCTCTGCAGGGCCTCGTCGCGAATGCCGAAGGTCCAGTTGGGGATGAAGCGCTGGGGATTGGCGATGGGGGTATAGGGGAAGGCCTGGCCGATGACCGCCACCTTGGCCCCGCCCACGTTGCGCAGGGTGTAGGGCTTGAAGGCGTGGCCGGTGTCCTCGTCGAAGACCGGAACGCCCTCGAACAGCGCCTCCTCGCGCACCTTCACGTTCTGGGCGACGAATTCGCCGGAGAAGGCCTCGATGTTCTTCAGCACCTCCTCCTCCAGGTAGGTGAACTCCCAGTGACCGGTCATGATGTCCACGCCCAGCCGGTTGCAGGCGCCCACCATGTCCATGCCGCGGGTCCACAGGGCGGTGCCGGAGCCCTGCCAGGTGTCGCCGCCGTCCAGCAGCAGGCTGTTGCCGTCGCCGCGCTCGGCGCGCAGGCGCTTGACCAGGGTGGCCAGGTGCGCGAAGCCGCCCACGCGGCCGTACTGCCGCGCCGCCTCCTCGAAGTTGAGGTAGGAGTAGGCGTGGGCGTCCATGCCGCCGGCCTCGATGCCGAAGTGCTTCAGCAGCGCCTCACCCACCAGGTGGGGAGCCTTGCCGAACGCATCGCCGATGCCGATGTTCACGTTGGGCTCGCGGAAGTAGACCGGGTTGAGCTGGGCGTGGGTGTCGGTGATGTGCATCAGGCACACGTTCCCGAATTTCGGGATCTCGTAGGGATCCGAGGGGCCTTTCATGGCGCCCAGCACGGTGCGCGGCAGCATGCCGGCGGCACCGGCCAGGCCGAGGAGTCGCAGGAACTCGCGGCGGTTCAGGGACATCTTCTTCCTCCTGGGGCAGTTTGTTATATGAATTTCGTGTCAGGTTTGCATGATCCGGCATGGCCGGATTAATCCGGCCCTACACACTCCTGCTGATGGGTGATGAGTCATGGGTGATGGGAGAAAAACGGCGCCTTACTAATCACTCATCACTCATCACTCATCACTCATCACTCATCACTCATCACTCATCACTCATCACTCATCACTCATCACTCATCACTCATCACTCATCACTCATCACTCATCCGTGCCAGAACCTACCAGAAAACCGGTTCACGCCCCATCACCCATCACCCATCACACATCACCCATTGCCCATCACCCATTGCCCATCATAAAAAAAGGCCGGCCACCTGCGGTTCCACCATCCGCTTTACGGTGACCGGCTCTCAGCAGCTTGCTGTCAATCGCTAAGGAATCGTTACCGCCCTGTCAGGGCTTGATGTAGGTGTAACCCATGGCCTGCAGGCGGGAGAGCTCGGCCACGCCGCTGGGCACGATATCCTCTTCGTAGACGTCGAAGAGGTCGGTCTTGTAGTCGATCTTCCGGCCCACCAGGGTGTTGTTGCAGACCTGGAACTTCACGTTCTGGCTCTTGAGGCTCACCACCTTGCTTTCCATGTCGGCGTCCTCCTTGGCGTATTTCAGCAGGGAAACGCCATTGCCATGCATCACGATCGCAACCTCGATGTTCTCGGCACCCACGGCGTTGATGTGGTTCTGGATGTTGCGCATGGCGCCGATCTGCTGCTTCTGGTTGTCGTAGTTGATGTGGTAGACCACCTTCTGCTTGCCGTAGCGCTCGTTGGCGATGGCGGCGGTCCCGGCGGTCAGCAGGAATACGGCGGTGAACAGCAGGGTCATCACTCGGGTCATGGTTGTTCCTCCGTCTGGCAGTTGAACTGCTCGTTGTCTGTTTTCTGAATGGGGCACCCTCACCAAAGCAATTGACATGCCAGGCTTGTAATTCAGTCGATTCAATGGGTTGGAACACCCGGCATTGCATAGCGCATTCGCCGGATGTTGCAGGTTGCAGCAGGTTTGCAGAATTCGGCAGGGAAAAGCCGGGGACCGCCGGAAGCGAGGCTAGGAGTCTGTCGGACTTGAGGCTGATCTACTGCGCCGGCGGGACAGCGGCCCATATGAGCCCGATTTTTCGTTACATAGACCCACTAAGCGCCTCAAAATCGGGCCCATCTGTCCTCGCTCTCCCACTCGGCTCGCTACGATCGCTCAAGTCCGACAGGCTTCTAGGCCTCTTCCACGGTGCGCAGCTTGCGCCAGAGGGTGGTGCGGTTGATGCCCAGTATCTCCGCGGCCTGGCGCTGGTTGCCGCCGACGCTGTCGAGCACTTCGCGGATATAGCGCAGCTCCATCTCCTCCAGGGTCTCCGGCGAGCCGCCACCAGGACCGAAGACATTGGCGGGCCGGGCGGCCGGCGCGGCCGGCTCGTCCAACGGCTCGAGGTGATCGCCGTCGGACATGATGACGCAGCGCTCGACGAAGTTGCGCAGCTCGCGCACGTTGCCTTCCCAGGGGCGCTGCTGGAGCCGCTGCAGCACCGATCCCGTGAAGTGGCGTACCGGACGATCGTACTTGTGGGCGAACTCCTCGGCGAAGCGGCGCACCAGGAGCGGGATGTCCTCGCGCCGCTCGGCCAGGGAGGGGATGGCCAGGGTGACCACGTTGAGCCGATGGTAGAGGTCGTGCCGGAATTCGCCCCGGGCCACGAGGGCGGCGAGATCGCGGTTGCTGGCGGCGATGAAGCGGGCGCGGATGGGAATCACCTCGGTGCCGCCCACCGGGGTCACGGTGCGCTCCTGCAGTACCCGCAGCAGCTTCACCTGCATGGCGTCGGAGATGTTGCCGATCTCGTCGAGGAACACGGTCCCCGCCCCCGCCGACTCCAGCAGCCCGGTGCGGTCCCGCTCGGCACCGGTGAAGGCGCCCTTGCGGTGGCCGAAGAGCTCGCTTTCCAGCAGGGTGTCGGCGATGGCGCCACAGTCGATGACCGTGAATGGCTCGTCACTGCGCGGCCCGCGCTCGTGGATGGCCCGCGCCACCAGTTCCTTCCCCACCCCCGAACCGCCCTGGAGGATGACGCAGCAGTCCACGGCGGCGAGCTTGTCGATCATGCGGTTGACCTCGTCCATGGCCGGGGATTCCCCCGCCATGTCCCGCGCCCCCTTCTCCCGCTGCAGGCGCTGCTTCAGGCGGCGGTTCTCGGCACTCACCGCGGAGAAGCGCAGGGTGCGCTGGATGGCCATGTCCAGCTCGCGCAGCTCGTAGGGCTTCTTGAGGAAGTCGGCCGCGCCGGCCTGCATCGCCTGCACGGCCCGCTCCACCGTGCTCTGTCCGGTGATGGCGAGGATGGGCAGCTGGGAGAACCGCTCGGCGAGGGTGCGGATGAGCTCGAAGCCGTCCATGCCGGGCATGTTGAGATCGGTGAGCACGAGCGCCGGCACCTGCCGCTCGAGGGCCTCGAGGCACTCGGTGGCGGAGGTGAACACCTCGCAGCGGTAGCCGAGGCGTTCACCGGCACGCAGGAACAGGCGGTTGGCAACGGTGTCGTCGTCGACGAAATAGAGCAGCGGACGCTCAGGCATTCACCGCCTCCGGCAGGCGCTCATGCCCGGAGCCGGACTGGGCCAGCGGGAGCGCGAACCAGATGGAGAGGCCGCCGCCGGGACGCGGCTCGGCGCTCATGCGCCCGCCATGGCGCTGGACGATGGAGTAGCTCACCGAGAGCCCGAGACCCGTGCCCTGGCGATCCTGCTTGGTGGAGTAGAAGGGCTCGAAAATGCGCGCGAGCTGGCTCTCGGGAACGCCCTCGCCGGTGTCCTCGATCCGGCAGCGCAGCCGGCCGTCCACCTGATCCAGGGTCACTTCCACCCAGCCGCCGGAGGGCGTGGCCTGGATGGCGTTGAGCAGGACGTTCACCAGCACCTGCTGCAGCTGGCCGGGGTCACCCTCCACGGGGGGCAGTTCTCCCGGCGGGGCGAAACGCAGCAGCACGCCGGCGCTGCGGGCGCGGCGGGCCAGCAGGCGGATGCTCTCCTGCACCAGGCGCGGCAGCTCCACCCGGGTGAGGGTCGGCGGCCGCGGCCGGCCGAAGTCCAGCAGTCCCTGGACGATGTCGGCGCAGCGGCGCTGCTCCTGGCGCAGCACCTCGAGGTCCTCGAGCAGGACGCGGGGATCGACCCCCTCCTTCACCGCCTGCTCCATCAGCTCGGCCAGCCCGGTCATGTTGTTGAGGGGGTTGTTGATCTCGTGGGCGACCCCGGCGGCCAGCTCGCCCACGGTGGCCATCTTGGCCGCCTGGCAGGCCACGGCCTCGGCCCGCTCCCGATCCTGCTCGGCCCGCGCCAGGGTATCGATGAGATAGTTGTAGGCCCGCCCCGCCTGGCCGATCTCGTCCTTGCGGCTGTCCCGGTAGCGGACCCGCTCGCCGTCGGCGTAGCGGGTGATGATCTCGGCCAGGTGCTGTACCGGCCGGGCCATGCGCACCGCCGCCCAGCGCGCCAGCAGCAGGCACAACAGCACGGCCACGCCCAGCAGCGCCCAGATGGTCTGGCTCACCTCCATGACCGGCGCGAGCACCTCGGCCCGGTCGCGCTGGACCACCAGCAGCCACTGGTTCGCGCGGTCCTGGTAGGGCTGGACCTTGCGATAGAAAACCAGCCGCTCGCCGAGTTGCAGCATGCCCTCGGCGGGACCCGCGGCGATGTCGCGCCAGGCCGCGTTCCCCAGGTCGGCGGAGAGCCGGTCCGGGATCCCGATCTGGTTGCCGAAGCGCTTGTTGCGGTCGGAGTGGAACAGGTAGACGCCGTCGCGGTCGGGGTCGGCGGGGGCGAGCTCGGCCATCTGCACCCGGCCGTCATAGGCGCCGAGGGTGCTGGTGATGATCTCGTCGATGCGGCTGCCCCACATGTTCACCACCAGGTAGCCGGCCAGCCGGCCCTCCACGTTCAACGGTGTCATGTAGCGGACCATGGAGGGGCAGAACTCCGCCTCCGGAGCGACCTGGCCCAGCTCGAAGTTGGACATGCCCACATCGCCGGGCCGCAACGCCGCCGCCACGGTCTGGAAGAAGGGGCGCTCGCCCTGGTGGGCGATGATGCCCCGGCCCTGGGCGTCGTGGGTCACGGGCGGGATGATCTTGCCCTCCTTGACCTTGGCCAGGGTGCGGCCGGAGGTGTCGAACACCCGCAGCCCCTGGATGCTGGGGACGGCCGCCTGGTAGTTGAGGAAGAAGCGCTGCAGCTCCTCCTTGCGCTCCATGTAGCGGGGGGAGTCGCCCGGCTCGCCCAGCACCTCGGCGAAGTGCTGCACGGAGGGGACGGCCGCCAGGCCGCGGACCACCGACTTCTGGGCGTTGATCAGCGTGTCGAGCTCGCCGGCCAGCTTGTCCAGGCCGGCCAGCACCTCGCGCCCGGCCCGCTCCTCCAGGGAGCGCTTGTTGCGCTCCACGACACCGAACTGGAGCACCAGGAGGGGCACCAGGGTGAGGGTACCGAGGACCAGAAACAGCTTGCGACGCAGTTGCATAGCGCAACATTAAGCCGAATCGGGGAATGGGCGCAAGTCCCAGTGCGGTTGTAGGGTTTTCGGCTCGTCAGGGGACGGGGCGAAGGGATTCCGTGTTCAGTGTTCAGTGTTCAGTGTTCAGTGTTCAGTGTTCAGTGTTCAGTGTTCAGTGTTCAGTGAGTGCGTGAGTGCGTGAGTGCGTGACCCCTCACCCCTCACCCCTCACCCCTCACCCCTCACCCCTCACCCCTCACCCCTCACCCCTACTTCAGCTCCACCTCGAAATCGAGCTGGTGGGAGGAGGAGAAGAGGCCGTCGCGTTCCACGCTCACCGCAATCCGGTCGCCGGGTTTGCGGTCGAGCAGGGCAATCTTGATGTCCGCGTAGTCGTTGACGTCGAAGCCGTCCACGCTGAGGATGCGATCGCCCTTGTGGATGCCGGCGGCGGCGGCGCCGCTCCCGGTGTCCAGCTTGCCGACGTAGACGCCCTCCTCCCGGTCATCGAGGAATACACCCATGAGTCCGCCGCGGGGCAGCTCCTCCTCGGGACGGATGAGCACATAGTCGCCGGCCTCGGGGGTCAGGGCCGCCTCCACGCCGTTGAGCACGATGAGGCGCTTGTCCGGAACCCGCCGCTGCAGGCGATCGGGGATCCCCGAACCGTACATGACGTGGCCGGAGCCGGCCAGGATCACCATGCTCCGGCCCGGGTTCGCGCGCAGCCAGTTGGCCGCGGTCTCGGCCATACCCTCGTCCCAGAGCAACTGGGCGCTGACGAAGTTCTCGAAGCTGCGCTCGTCGCTGCGGGCATGAATTTCGAAGATCTTCCGCAGCCGTTCCCGGTAGGCGGTATCGCTGCGGTCGATCTCCGCCGGCAGGCTGGCGCGCTCCTCCGGCGTCAGCGACTGGAACCCGCCCTCCGCCACCTTCCGGGTCAGCTCGGCGGGAACGTTGAGGGCGATGACCGGTATGCGGTTTTCGCGGGCGTACTGCAGGATGGGACGGTAGAGGCGGTAGTCGAAACGCCAGCGCTTGTAGTACTCGGTCTCCCGCAGGAAGGTGCGCTCGTCGATCTCGCCGGCGATATAGCGATCCAGCACCGACTGGAACGGCCACTGGAAGAACTCCATGCCGATGGCCAGGTCCGGCTTGCCCTGGTGGAGGCTGCGGATGATCTCGAGCTGGTTGAGGTGCTGCTCGTAGCGGTCATGGCTCTCCCCCACGTAGACCACCCGTACCTTGGACAGGGGCCAGATGATGCCCTCCAGCGTGGTGACGCTCTTGAGATCCAGGGCCCGGGCCCGGTGTCCCGCGGCCAGCGCCTCGAAATCGGGATTCACGTCCGGCGTCAGCACCTCCGCCCCGCCCTCCTCCGCGGCGGCGGCAGGCGTGGCGAACAGGGGCGGGCTGGAAAGCACGCCTATCAGGACAGCCAGGGCTGCGGGTATCGTTCTGGACACGCTGTTCTCCTGTTCGGGCCGCACTGACGGGCCCGGTCGGGGTCTGTAAAGGGGATTGTCACCTCAACTGTAGACAACGGACCATGGTCGGGGTTCGTGTGGCCGCCCCGGGGCCTGCGGGCCGGGGGTCCCACGGTCCGCACAATGCGGCCTGAACATACATCAGAAGCACCCGAACCACGCGGGTCATGCGCATCCACCACGGAGACACGGAGGGTGACAGGGCGGGTGAATGCGTTATCTTCAGGGGTGATTGCGGCAGCTGATGAGCGGCAATGACATTCACCTGGTTCTCTCCGTGGGCTCCGTGTCTCCGTGGTGAGGGCTACAATCCGGTTTTGCCGTAGTGTACTGGTTATCACCATGCTCGCACGTTTCATCCTGATCATCGGTCTCGCCCTGGCGGCCACGCCCGCCGTGGCTCTGGAGGTGGTGCACCACGACCTGGACGTGCGGCTGGAACCGGAGGCCGGCACCCTCCAGGTGCGCGCCACGCTCAGCCTCCCCGATACGGCTGGAGACCGGGTCGGGTTCCTGCTCCACGCCGGTCTCGACCCGCAGCCGGAGACGCCCGGCGCGCGCATCACCCAAACCCGGCTGTCCGCTGACGGTTCGGTGGCGACCTACCGCCTGGATCTGCCGCCCGGGGTCCGGCGGATCACCCTGCGCTACGGCGGGAGCATCCGCCACGGCGTGACCCGCGGCAACGAGGATGTGGGACGCGAGCGGGCCTCGAGCCGCGGCAACATCGGCCCGGAAGGGGTGTTCCTCGATGGAGCGGCGGCCTGGTATCCCTATCTGCCGGAGACGCTGCAGGCCTTCACCCTGAAGGTGGACCTGCCGGCGGGCTGGCTGGCGGTGAGCCAGGGCGCGGGACCGGGCGCGGAGACCGAGGGGAAGCGGATCCGGGTCCGCTGGCGGGAGGAACAGCCCCAGGACGACATCTACCTGGTGGCGGCCCGGTGGACCCTCTACCGGCACCCCGGCGACGTGGCCGAGGGCCAGGTCTACCTGCGGGAGCCGGACCCGGCGCTGGCGGAGACCTACCTGGCGGCTACGGAGGCCTACCTGGCGCGCTACAGCGCCCTCCTCGGCCCCTACCCCTACGCGAAGTTCGCCCTGGTGGAGAACTTCTGGCAGAGCGGCTACGGGATGCCCTCCTTCACCCTGCTGGGCTCGCAGGTGATCCGGCTGCCCTTCATCGTGCACACCTCCTACCCCCACGAGATTCTCCACAACTGGTGGGGCAACAGCGTCTACATCGACTATGCGCACGGCAACTGGGCCGAGGGCCTGACCACCTATCTCGCCGACCACTGGCTGGCCGAGGAGCGGGGCGAGGGGGCGGAGTACCGGCGCACGGCACTGCAGCGCTATGCCGACTCCGCCGCGGGCGAACGGGACTTTCCCCTCGCGGAGTTCCATGGCCGCCACGGGGGCTCCACCCAGGCGGTGGGCTACGACAAGGGGATGATGCTCTACCACATGCTGCGCCTGAAGCTGGGCGACCCGGTGTTCGTGGCCGGCCTGCGCCGCTTCTACGCCGAGAACCGCTTCCGCACGGCCGGCTTCCCCCAGCTGCGGAAAGCCTTCGAAACGGTTTCCGGGCAGGACCTTTCCGGGTTCTTCCGCCAGTGGGTGGCGGAGAGCGGAGCGCCGCAACTGGTGCTGGACCGGATTGCGGCCGAGCCGGCGGCGGCCGGCTGGGAGCTCCGCTTCCGGCTGCGCCAGGCCCAGGCGGGCTTTGCCTACCGGCTCGATGTGCCTTACGCGCTCACCCTGACGGGGGAAGCCGCGCCGCGCTCCGGCCGGGTGGAGATGACGGGGCCCGAGGCGACGGTGCGACTGGAGTTGCCCGGGCGCCCCCTGTTCCTGGCGGTGGACCCCCGCTTCGATCTCTTCCGCCAGCTTGCGCCCAGTGAACGCCCGCCGGCCCTGGGCCGTGTGCTGGGCGCCGAACGGCTGCTGCTGGTGCTGCCGGCAGCGGCCCCGGAGCCGCTGCGCGGGGCCTACCGCGCGCTGGCGCAGGCCTGGGCGGAGGGCCAGCCGCAGGTGCGGATCGTGGAGGACGCCGATCTGCAGCGGCTGCCGGTCGGCTCGGCGGTGTTCCTGTTCGGCCGCGAGAACCGCTTCCTGCCCGCTTTCCGGAAGGCATTGACCGGCGCCGCCCTGGACGGGGAGGGCCTGCGCCTGGACGAACGGCGCTACCCCCTGTCGAGCCACAGCCTCGTGCTCACCGCCCGGGATGGCGCGGATCGGGTGCTGGGCTGGTTCGGCAGCGAGGACCCCGCCATGGTGAAGGGGCTGGCGCGGAGGGTTCCCCACTATGGCAAGTACGGCTACCTCGCCTTCGGCAACGACGACGGGCGCAACGTGCTCAAGGGCCAGTGGCCGGTGACCCGGTCGGTCCTGCAGGTCCCGCTCGCGCCCGGCGCCGGTGGCGCATCCCTCCCGCCGCGTCCGCCGCTGGCCATTCCCTGAGCCACCGTCCTTCGGAACGGCACGGGGCATACGAGGAGGAACCGACCGCGGCCACCCCGTCCCGCCGCGCCGTTTTATGACCTCCCGCAAGGTTCCGCAGACCCGGTTGGAATAAGGTAATGTGAGGACAGGAACCTACCAGGTCACTCCTATGCTCGAACAGAAGACAATCCCACGGCTGCTTTTCACGCTGATGCTGTTCGCCGCAGTCGCCTTGACCGGCTGCGGCGAGGACCCGTCACCCACCGCGGTCACGGACCCGGACGGCAAGCCTGCCGCTGCGGACATGCCCCGCCCCGCACCACCCGCCGCCCGGGCCGCCAGGCCCACCGTCGCGCTGGTGATGAAGACCCTGACCAACCCGTTCTTCATCGAGATGGAAAGGGGCGCACGGGAGGCGGAACGGGAACTGGACGTGAAGCTGCTGGTCCGCACCGCCGCCCAGGAAACCTCCATCGAACAGCAGATTCAAATCGTGGATGCCCTGATTCGTGACGGGGTGGACGCCATCGTCATCGCCCCCGGCGACTCGCTGGAACTGATCCCGGTGCTGAAAACCGCCCAGGACGCGGGTATCGTGGTGATCAACATCGACAATCGCCTGGATCCCGGCTTCTCCGAAAAACTCGGGCTCAGGAATGTGGCCTACATCAGCGTCGACAACGAGCAGGGCGCCTACAGCGCGGTGAGCTACCTGAACCGGTTCATCACCCGCCCCACGGCCGTTGCGATCATCGAGGGGATCCGGGGCGCCTCCAATGCCGAGGAGCGCAAGCGGGGCGCCCTCAGGGCCTTCAGCGAGAACCCGAACGCCACCGTGGTGGCCATGGAAACCGCGCACTGGAAGATCGATGAGGGTTATAACGTCGCGGCCGACCTGTTCCGGGCCCATCCCGACATCGGGGCCCTGTTCTGCGCCAATGACATGATGGCGCTGGGTGCGGTGCGCTACCTGAAGGAGAGCGGTCGGCGGGATGTGCTGGTCGCCGGCTACGACGCCCTGCAGGAGGCGCTGGAATCCGTCCGCGAAGGACAGCTGTTGGCCACGGTCGACCAGCAGGCCGCGCTGCAGGGAAAACTCGGCGTGGAGTACGCGGTCCGCGCACTGCGGGGCGAGCCGTATCCCCCGGTCACGCTGGTGGACACCCGCCTGGTCAACCGGAACACCGCCGACCGGCCGGCGCCATGAATCGAATGCAGTGGCATCCCGGAATTACGCTGAAGTACATCGTCTTTCTGGTGTTCATCAGCATTCTTCCGCTGCTGCTGCTGGGCATCGTCTCCCACCAGGTGTCGAGCCAGGCCCTGGAGAAACAGGCGAGCGACTACCAGGTCGAACTTCTCGAGGCGCAAAAGTCCAACCTGCTGCTCCAGCTCACCCAGGTGGAGAACCTGATCGCCAACATCTCGGGCATGGAGGAGATCATCAACTCCCTCGCCGCACCCACCGGACCCGGCGACCGCTTCACCGAACTCTCCACCCAGGCCCGCATCGGCTACATCCTCAACAACTACACCAACCTGGATGGCCTGGTCTCCATCGACATCTTCTCGGTGGACGGCCGCCACTACCACGTGGGCGACACCCTCGACGCGGCCCATATCCGGGTGGAAACCCGGGACGCCCTGTTCCGGCGGGCACTGGAGAGCGATCGCCTGATCAACTGGGCCGGGGTGCAGGAAAACGTCAACTTCAACTCCAGCCACCACTACGTCGTCACGGCGGCGAAGCTGGTGCGCCGGGTGGACCGTGACACGCTACAGTCACAGCCCCTGGCGCTGATAGTGGTCAACTACAGTACCGAGTACCTCTACGAGCAGTTCAGCAGAATCAACCTGGGGCGGAGTGGCTACCTGCTGGTCACCGATCAGGAGAATCGCGTGATCTACCACCCTGACCCCACGCGCATCGGCATGCCGCTCAAGGCGGACTTCGGACACCAGGCCAAGCACCAGTCCGCGAACTGGAACGCGGTCGACCAGGACGGCACTCCGGTGGTGCTGAACCACCTTCATCTTCCCGAGCTCGGCTGGAGCCTAACCAGCGTGGTGCCCGTGAGCACCCTGACCCGGGGAACCCGGTTCATCACCCAGGCGACCGCAATCGGTCTGTTCATCGCGCTGTTCATCATGCTGCTGACGGCACTGCTCTACTCCCGCAACGTCGTCCGTCCCATCCGCACCATCATCGGCAGTTTCAAGCGGTTCCGCTCCGGCGCCCTGGACCTCGATGCCCGCCTGGAGCCGCCCAGCCGCGACGAGGTGGGCGAGTTGGTGCAATGGTTCAACGTGTTCATGGAAACGCTCGCCGCTCAGCGTCATTCCGAGGCGGCATTGCGGGAGAGCGAGGAGCGCTACAGCCTCGCGGTGCGCGGCGCCAACGACGGCCTGTGGGACTGGGATCTGCGCACCGACATGCTCTATCTCTCGCCACGCTTCAAGGCCATGCTGGGATTCACCGACGAGGAGCTTGGCAACATCCCCGACTCCTGGTTCGGACGCATCCATCCCGAGGATCGGGGAAGGGTCGAGAGCGAGCTGGCCGCGCACATGTCGGGCCAGCGCGCCCACTTCGAGAGCGAGCACCGGCTGCTGCACAAGGACGGTGTCTACCGCTGGCTGCTGGGCCGGGGCCTCGCCGTGCGCGACGCCCAGGGCAAGGCCTACCGGATGGCCGGCTCGCTCACGGAGATCACCCATCGCAAGACCACCGAGGAACAGCTCCGCCACGATGCGCTGCATGACCCGCTGACGGGCCTGCACAACCGGGCCTGGTTCATCAACCGGCTGGACAACTCCATCGAACGCCACAAGCGGCGCGGAGAATACCTCTTCGCCGTCATGTTCCTGGACCTGGACGGTTTCAAGCGCATCAACGACAGCCTGGGCCACGAGGCGGGCGACCACCTGCTGCGGGAGGTGGCGCAGCGGCTCAATGAATCCCTGCGCACGGTGGATGCCGTGGCCAGGCTGGGCGGCGACGAGTTCGTCATCCTGCTGGAGGACCTGGAGGAGTTCCAGCACATCGGCGTCGCCGCCGATCGCATCCTGTCGCTAATCGCCGCGCCGGTCACCTTCCAGGGCAAGACCATGACCACCTCGGCCAGCATCGGCATCTGCCTGAGCAGCACGGACTACAGCCAGCCGGAACTGATGCTGCGCGATGCGGACGTGGCGATGTACCGGGCCAAGAACCTGGGCAAGAACCGTTACGAGCTCTTCGATGTGGGAATGCGCGAGCAGATCGTCTCCCGGCAGGGTCTCGAGAGCGAGATCAGGCGCGCCATCGATGCAGGAGAGTTCCTGCTGCACTACCAGCCCGTCATCGAGCTGACGAGCAACAGAATCACCGGGTTCGAGGCGCTGCTGCGCTGGCAGCACCCGGAGCGCGGACTGCTGAGCCCCGAGTCCTTCCTCAAGGTTGCCGAGGAGACCGGCCAGCTGGAGCGGATGAGTCACCAGGTCATGGTGGATGCATGCCGCCAGGTCAAGACCTGGAACGATCGCTACCCTCTCGATCCGCCGCTGAGCGTCGGTATCAACCTCTCGTCAAAGCAGGTGATGGACGGCAGCCTGGTCCAGCAGATCACCGAGACCCTGTGGGAGACGGAGTACGAGCCCAGGCTGCTGGTCCTGGAGGTGACGGAAAACGCGCTCATGCACGAGAGCGGTTCGGCGGCCCAGGTGGTGAGCGAGCTCAAGGCGCTCGGGGTGCGCATCCACCTGGACGACTTCGGCACCGGCTACACCTCGCTGAGCATGCTGAGCCAGAACCAGGTGGATGCGGTCAAGATCGACCGCAGCCTCATCGCCGGGCTGAATCTCGGCCGCACGGAGACGGGCATGGTCCGCACCAGCCTGCTCCTGGCCCACGAGCTGGGCCTGCCGGTCATCGCCGAGGGCGTTGAAAGCGACTCCCAGGCCGACACCCTGCGCAAGCTCGGCTGCGACTTCGGCCAGGGCTACTACTTCTCCCGCCCCCTCTCCCCCCAGGACGCCGAACGCTACCTCTCCCGCAGCATCGACACCCGCGCCGCCGACGCCGGCAGCTGACTTCCCGGGCTGTTGGAAAAGACTTTTCCCTACCGCAGATTAACGTGAATTAACGTTAATTTCTGGATCTCGCCAAGGCGCCAAGAACGCCAAGGAAAGTCGAGTACCAAGGTTACAAGATCGACGATGCCTATCGGGCCGACCTCCCTGTCGAAAGCAAGATCGTTCTCGAAATCAATGTGTCGAAAAGATCAACAACGGTCACAAGAAGCAGCTCCTCACGTACTTGCAACTTGCCGACAAGAGGCTCGGCTACTTGCTCAATTTCGGCGAGGCACTCATGCAGCACGGGATCACTCGCAGCGTTAATCGGCTGGAAGAGAATCGTTGACTCCTTGGCGTTCTTGGCGTCTTGGCGAGAGGAAACTTCTTCTCTCTGCACCCACGAAGCTCTGCTGACGAGCCAAAATTAACGTTAATTCACGTTAATCTGCGGTCCAAAAAAACCATCAAATCCCGAGCTCCGGACGGTCGCGGTACTGCTCCAGGGCCTGGGGGTTGGCGAGGGCCTCGAGGTTCTTGACCGGCTCGCCGTGGACGACGTTGGAGACGGCGAGCTCGACGATCTTCCCGCTCTTGGTGCGGGGGATCCCGGTCACCTGGAGGATGCGCGCCGGGACGTGGCGCGGGGTGGTGTTGCGGCGGATGCGGTCGCGGATGCGCTGTTCGAGTCCGGCGTCCAGCACCAGCCCTTCGCGCAGGTGCACGAACAGGACTACGCGCACATCCCCCTCCCAGCGCTGGCCGATCACCAGCGATTCGATCACCTCTTCGAGCTGTTCCACCTGGCGGTAGATCTCGGCGGTGCCGATGCGCACGCCACCGGGGTTGAGGGTGGCGTCGGAGCGGCCGTAGATGATGATCCCTCCGTGCCCGGTGAGCTCGACGAAATCACCGTGGTGCCAGACACCGGGGAAGCGCTCGAAGTAGGCGGCGCGGTAGCGGCTCCCGTCCGGATCGTTCCAGAAGCCCACCGGCATCGACGGGAACGGCGCGGTGCAGACCAGTTCCCCCTTCTGCCCCGTCACCGGCCGGCCGGACTCGTCGTAGACCTCCACCTTCATGCCGAGGCCGCGACTCTGCAGCTCGCCGCGCCAGACCGGTAGGATGGGGCAGCCGAGGATGAAGCAGGAGATGATGTCGGTGCCGCCGGAGATGGAGGCGAGCTGGATATCCGGCTTCACCCGCCCGTAGACATAGTCGAAGCTCTCCGGGACCAGGGGCGAGCCGGTGGAGAGCATGGCCCGCACGGTGGAGAGATCGTGGGTTCGGGCCGGCTCGATCCCCGCCTTGCTGCAGGCGTCGATGTACTTGGCGGAGGTGCCGAAGACGTGCATCCCCTCCTCCTGGGCGTAATCGAACAGCACGTTGCCGTCGGGGTGGAACGGTGAGCCGTCGTAGAGCAGCAGCGTGGCCTCCGAGGCCAGCCCGGAGACCAGCCAGTTCCACATCATCCAGCCGCAGGTGGTGAAGTAGAACAGCCGTTCGCCCGGACGGATGTCGGTGTGCAGGCGGTGTTCCTTGAGGTGCTGCAGCAGCGTCCCGCCGGCCCCGTGGACGATGCACTTGGGCACGCCGGTGGTACCGGAGGAGTACATGATGTAGAGGGGATGGTCGAAGGGCAGGCGCCGGCAGGCCAGCTCCCCGGCGGGCCAGGGATCGATGAACGCCCCCAGGGTCACCGCCCGCTCGACACCGGAGACATCGGGCTGGGTGGAGACGTAGGGCACCACCACCACCCGCTCCACGGTGGGCAGCCGGGCGACGATCTCCCGCAGCTTGCCCAGGGAGTCGAAGGTCTTGCCGTTGTAGAAATAGCCATCGGCGGAAAAGAGCACCTTGGGCTCGATCTGACCGAAGCGATCCAGCACGCCCTGGACGCCGAAATCGGGGGAGCTGGAGGACCAGATGGCGCCCAGGCTCGCGGCGGCGAGCATGGCGATGACCGCCTCGGGCATGTTGGGCAGGTAGCCCGCCACCCTGTCCCCCGCCCCCACGCCCATGTCCTCGAGGGCGCGGGCCAGGCGCGAGACCTGATCGTGGAGCTGCGCCCAGGTCAGTTCGCGCCGGACCCTGTCCTCCCCGCGGAAGAGGATGGCCGGGGTGTCGTCGCGCCGGCGCAGCAGGTTCTCGGCGAAGTTCAACCGGGCATCGGGGAACCAGCGCGCGCCCGGCATCCGGTCGCCGTCCATCAGTACCGGATCGGCACCGCGCTCGCCGACGACTCCGCCGAACTCCCACACCATGCTCCAGAAATCCGCGGGATTCTCCACCGACCAGCGGTAGAGGGCGGAATAATCCGCCAGCGCCGTGCCGTGCGCCCCGTTCACCCGCTCCATGAACGCCGTCATGTTGGCCCGCTTCACCTGCTCCGCGCTCGGCCGCCACAGAGGCTCACTCATTCATCACTCCTGTGTTTCCATCGAAAAGAACAGTTCAACCGCAGATTGGCGTTGATTGACGTGGATTCCAGAAAAACGACTGGACAAAAACCCGGTTCGAGGTACCAAGCGCGGGATTATGTACAACCGGGTTGTTGCAGCTCTGCATGTTTCCCAGCCTTGGTGCACCCGGACAGCCCGAGAGTCTCGTCGAACAGGGAAGAAGCAATAAATGAACGTCAATTCACGATAATCTGCGGTTAATACAAACCCTCACTCGTAGGTCCGGATGTCGTCGATGACCTTGCCGTCGTTGGGCAGGGTGCCGGGGTCGACCAGTTCCACCTCGCCGCGGAGCTTGCACAGCTCGCGGACGCTGGTGGCGACGGCCTCGGCCAGGCCTTCGGGGCGTTCCCCGGCTTCGCAGCGCAGGGTCATGACGTCGTTGTGCTGGATCCGGTCCACCACCAGCCGGAAGCGCCCTATCTCCGGGTGGCGGGCGGCGACCGCGGCCACCTGGGAGGGATGGACGAACATGCCGCGGACCTTGGTGGTCTGGTCCGCCCGCCCCATCCAGCCGCGGATGCGCTGGTTGGTGCGTCCGCAGGGGCTCGTTCCCGGCAGCACCGCGGAGAGATCGCCGGTGGCGAAGCGGATCAGGGGATAGTCGGGATTGAGGGTGGTCACCAGCACCTCCCCCACCTCGCCCTCGGGCACCGGGTCACCGGTTCCGGGGCGCACGATCTCCACGATGACCCCCTCGTCGACGATGTGTCCCTCGCGGGCTGAGGACTCGTAGGCGATGAGCCCCAGGTCCGCCGTGGCGTAGCACTGCAGGGCCGCCACGCCCCGCTTCGCGAACTCATCGCGCAGTGATCCCGGCAGGGCCTCGCCCGACACCAGGGCGCAGTGGAGGCTGGCTGTGTCCGCGCCGGTTTCGGCCGCCTTGTCCAGGATCATCTTCAGAAACGAGGGGGTGCCGACGTAGCCGGCGGGCCGGATATCGGCGATGGCCCGCACCTGCAGTTCCAGCTGCCCCGGCCCCGCGGGAAAGACGCCGCAGCCGAGGAGATGGGCGCCGGTGTCCACCATGGAACCGGCCGGGGTGAAGTGGTAGCTGAAGCAGTTGTGGATGATGTCGCCGCGCCGGAAGCCGGCGGCGTGCAGGGCCCGCGCGAAGCGCCAGTAGTCGGGCCGTCCCGACTCCGGCTCGTAGATGGGCCCCGGCGACTGGAACACCCGGGTGATCCGTCCCGGCTCCACCGCCGCCAGACCGCCGAAGGGCGGCGACTTCCCCTGGCGCTCGGTCAGCTCCGCCTTGCGCAGCACGGGCAGCCTCGCCAGCGCCTCCATGCCCGCCACGGCGGCGGCATCGACGCCCGCCAGCGAAGCGGCGAACGCCGGCGCATGGGCCCGGGCATGGGCCACCTGCCGCGCCAGCGCCGCCATCAGCGCCGCCGCGCGCGCCTCCGGACTGCGCGTCTCGAGCTCGTCATAGAAGTCGGTCATTTTGTTAACCGCAGATTGGCGTTGATTGACGTTGATTATCCCGGGTTGAGGACAAATCGTCGGAACTGGAGCGACTCCCTGCCGAAGTTCAACAACAATCCCCGCTTCAGCCCTGTCGATTTGAGATAGTGCAGCACCTGGGCCATGTCCGCATCACCGGTTCCTCTGCTGACCTTTAGCTCTACAACGAGCTGCTCATAGCATAGGAAATCGGCCCGATAGCGGCTGGGCAGTGGCCTCCCGCGGTAGAATACCTGCAGAGTTGCCTCTCGTCTGAACGGTATCTGGCGCTGAGTCAGCTCTATTTCCAGAGCATCCTGATAAACGCTTTCGAGAAAACCCGCCCCCAGTTCCCCATGTACCGCCATTGCCGCGCCGACGATTGCATAGGTTTGTTCGTCCCGTGCCATGCCATCCATCCTTGGATGCCGGTGAGAGGTCTTGCAGACTGCAGACTAGCGCTGATTCACTTAAATTTCAGCCTTGAACATGCTTGGCAGGCACACCCTGAGAATCAACGTTAATTCACGTCAATCTGCGGTTAATTCCTGATCACCAACGGTCAGCCCCTCCCTACAGCCAGCGCTTGCGGCGGCGGTAGGACTTGAGGTTCTTGAAGGATTTGCGCTCGTCGTCGCCGCCGCCGAGGTAGAACTCCTTGACGTCCTCGTTGTTGAGGAGCTCTTCGCGGGTGCCGTCGAGGACGATCTTGCCCGATTCCATGATGTAGCCGTAGCTGGCCTGGCGCAGGGCCATGTTGGCGTTCTGCTCCACCAGCAGCATGGTGATGCCCTGCTCGCGGTTGATGGTCCGGATGATGTTGAACACCTCCTTGACCAGCAGCGGAGACAGGCCCATGGAGGGCTCGTCGAGCAGGATCATGCGCGGACGCGCCATCAGGGCGCGGCCGATGGCGAGCATCTGCTGCTCGCCGCCGGAGAGGTAGCCGGCGAGGCCCGTGCGCTCCCTGAGGCGGGGGAAGTAGTCGAACACCATCTCGATGTCGTCCTTCACCCCCTTGTCCCGGCGGGTATAGGCGCCGAGGCGGAGGTTCTCGATGACGGTCATGTCCTCGACGATGCGCCGGCCCTCCATCACCTGGAAGATGCCGCGCCGGACGATCTCCTCGGGAGCGCGGTTGTTGATGGTCTCGCCCATGAAGGTGACCTGGCCCCGGGTCACCTCCCCGTCCTCGGTGCGCAGCAGCCCGGAGATGGCCTTCAGGGTGGTGGACTTGCCCGCGCCGTTGGGGCCGAGCAGGGTCACGATGGCTCCCTCCGGCACCTCCAGGCTCACGCCCCGCAGCACCAGGATCACCTCGTCGTAGACCACCTCGATGTTGTTGACGGTAAGGATCGGCTCCTTCGTCTCCGCCCGGGTCGCCGCTTCAGCCATATGCCACCTCAGTGGGTTCTGATCCAACCGCAAACCGCAGATTGGGGAACAATCGATCTACCGCAGATTGGCGTTGATTTGCGCTGATTTTGCACTCGCTTCAAACGGGGCCGCTGCCGGATCCTCGCCCGGCACACGCAGGCCGCTTGTCCTGTCATGGCGATGGACAACGCCAACCACCCTCGGAAGCTGTCTCTCTTCCACAGTTCTCGCGGACACCACCATGCAAACACCAATCAACGCAAATCTGCGGTTGAATCCCTAAAGAAAAGCGGGCGGCGCGGGGCCGCCCGCCGGTCGCTTACCAGCCGAGCCACTCGGGGCGGCGTTCGAGGGTCGCGGTGTAGACGTTCTCGAAGCCGTTCGGGGTGCTCTTGTAGACCAGCACCTGGTTGGTGCCGCGATGATCATCGGGAGTCCAGGTGGAGGGCAGGCAGACGCCTTCCAGCCCGGCCGGGACGTGGTCGGTCATCTGCTCCATGGCCGCCTTGATGTTGGTGCCGGTGACACCGCCGTCCATCTTCTCGGCCGCGAGCATGGCGTCATGCATGAAGAATACGCCGCAGACCGCGCGCATGTAGTGAAGCACGCGCGCCTCGTTGCCGGAAGGATCGGACATCCTGGACACGGCGCGCACGGTCTCCATGCCGGGCGCGTCGGAGTTCCAGCCGGCGGCGCCCACCACCCAGGCGATGCCGTAGCCGGCGTCACCCGCCGCGGCCTGGGCATTCTCGTCCCAGCCCCAGACGTTGGAGATGAACTGGGTGTCGACGCCCACGGTGGCGCAGGACTTCACCAGGGAGATGTTGGAGCCGGAGGTGTTGGCCAGGTAGGCGTAGTTGGCGCCGGACTCCTTCAAGGACAGGCACTGGGCCTTGAAGTCACCGGGCTTGAGGGAGTAGACGATGGGATTGAGCACCTCGAAGCCGAGCTCCTCGGCATAGGCGGCGCAGGCCTCCTTGGGGGCGTTCGGGTAGGGGTGGTTGTCGCCCATGTGCACGAACTTGGGCTTGCCCTCGCCGCCCTTGGCCTTCCAGTCCTCGGACGCCCACTGCACCACGCCGCGGCAGCCGTCGGAGTAGGACGGTCCGTAGAAGAAGTTGTAGGGCGCGGCGGCCTTGGTGCGCTCCGACTTACCCATGGGATCGGTCAGGTGGCCGGAGTAGGAGGCGGACATGAAGAAGACCTCGTCATTGGTGACGAACTTCACCAGCGCCTCGGTATCGGCCGTGCCCCAGCCCTGGATGGCTACCGGCGCCGGGTTGGAGGCCATCCACCGCTTGTAGGTGGCGATGGCCTGGGGGGCGTTGTAGGAGTAGTCGACGGTCTCGAAGCTGAGCTGACTGCCGTCGATGCCGCCGTTGGCATTGATGTAGTTCATCGCGTCGGCGATGCCCTGCCCGTAGGGCTTGCCCACGTCCGAGGTGGGACCGGTGTAGGCGGCCAGGTGGCCCACCGTGATCGAATCGGCGGCGGAGGCGGTGCCCGCCATCAGGCCGGCCAGCGCCGCCGCCATGGCAGCCGGGATAACGCACTTGTTCATATCCATCACTCCTCTGCTTCCTTCGGTTGTATTGGCTCTCTGTTGCCGAGAGTCCTTCCGCTCCCGGACCGGCGTCGTGCGCTGCCGGCGGGAGATTTCTGCTGCGAGACTTCGTTAGTAGGAAAACGGATACAGCTTCCAGTACGCCTTGACCATCTTCCAGCGGTGGGCGAGGCCGTCCGGTTCGAAGATCAGGAACAGGATGATCGCCAGGCCGATGGCCATCTGCTTGATATAGGCCACCCCCTGGCTGAGCCCGGGCAGCATGTCGCCGACGCTCCCCACCAGGCTGGTCATCACCTCCGGCAGCAGCACCATGAAGGTGGTGCCGAGCAGCGCTCCCATGACCGATCCCAGCCCGCCGATGATCACCATGCCCAGGAACTGGATGGAGAGCAGGATGGTGAAGCCCTCGGCGGAGACGAAGCCCAGGTAGTGGCCGTAGAGGGCGCCGCCGATGCCGGCATAGAAGGAGGAGATGCCGAAGGAGAGGATGCGGTACTTGGTCAGGTTGATGCCCATGATCTCGGCGGAGAGATAGTGGTCGCGCACCGCCACGAAGGCGCGCCCGTCCCGGGTGCGCAGCAGGTTGGCGCCGAACAGGAACATCACCACCACGAAGAACAGCACCACGTAGAAATAGCTCTGGTCGGAGCTCATCGAATAGCCGAACAGGGAGATGGAGTTGGCCAGCGAGCCGGATGAGCCGCCGGTGAACCACTCGGCGCGGGCGAAGAAGTCCTCGAGGATGAACTGGGAGGCGAGCGTGGCGATGGCCAGGTAGAGCCCCTTGATGCGTCCGGCCGGCACGCCCACGATCATCCCCACGGCGGTGGTCAGCACGCCCGCCAGCGGTATGGACAGGATGACCGGAATGCCGAAGCTGTTGTTGATCCAGGCCGAGGCGAAGGCGCCGAAGCCGAAGAAGGCGGCGTGGCCGAGGGAGATCTGGCCGGTGAAGCCCACCAGGATGTTGAGCCCCAGGGCGGCGATGCCGTAGTAGCCGATCTGGATCAGCAGGTTGAGGTAGTAGGCGTTCAGCACCAGCGGCGCCAGCACCAGCAGCACCACCCCGCCCAGCGCGAAGTTGCGCGACATGGGTGTGGGGAAGATGGTGGTGTCCGCGCGGTAGCTGGTGCGGAATTCGCCGCAGCGCATGGTGGCGTGTCCGGCCATGGGTCAGATCCTCTCGATATCCTTGGTGCCGAACAGCCCGTAGGGCTTGATCATGAGGATGATCACCAGCACGTAGAAGGGCGCCACGGTGTAGAGATTGCCCAGGTGCAGCCACTGGGCGTCGAAGTACTCGGCCAGGTTTTCCAGCACCCCGATGGTCAGCCCGCCGACGATGGCGCCGACGATGGAGTCGAGACCGCCGAGAATCACCGCCGGGAAGACCTTGATGCCGAAGAACGAGAGCGCCGAGGAGACGCCGTTGACCATGCCCACCACCACCCCGGCCAGCGCCGAGACCATGGCGGAGATGGCCCAGGACATGGCGAAGACCTGCTTCACCGAGATGCCCAGGCTCTGGGCCACCTGCTGGTTGAAGGCGGTGGCGCGCATGGCCAGGCCCAGGCGCGAGTATTTGAAGAAGTAGTAGAAGCCCACCATGATGACCAGCGAAATCACCAGGCTCATCATGTAGGCGGTCTGCACCTGCAGCCCGAGGATGTTGATGGACTCGGTCTCGAACACCCGTGGGAAGGGCTTGGCGAACACGCCGAAGATCCAGCCCATCAGGCTCTGGAAGAAGATGGACAGGCCGATGGTGACCATGATCACCGAGATGATGGGCTCGCCGATCATCGGCCGCAGCACCACCACCTGCAGCAATACGCCGAAGATCAGCATGAACAGGAAGGTCAGCGGGAAGCCGATCCAGATGGGCGCCTCGAAACTGGTCATGAGCCACCAGCAGACCCAGGCGCCGATGAGCAGGAATTCGCCCTGGGCGAAATTCACGATCTGGGTGGACTTGTAGATCAGCACGAAGCACATGGCCACCACGCCGTATAGGGTGCCCACGATGAGCCCGTTGACCACCAGCTGCAGCAGCAGGTCCAGATTCATGCATTCATCTCCCGGCCGGGTTCGGTTGCCACAGGCAGCGCGTCGCCGCGCCCCTGAATTCGGTACTGTTCATCTCCGCATCCTCCATGGCCATGACGGTGTCAGCCCACCGCCCGCTGGCGCGGGAGCTGCGCTTCCGTCGCACCGCCGCCGTGGCCGGGAATCAGGTCCACCACCGGCAGGTCGGTCTCGATGCGGGACCGGGTTCCGTCCTGGAAGGTGATGACGGTATCCACGTGCACGGAACCGCGGTCGGTGTAGATGGCGTCGATGATGTCGGCGTACTTCTCGTTGATGACGCCGCGGCGCACCTTGCGGGTACGGGTCAGCTCGCCGTCGTCCGGGTCCAGCTCCTTGTACAGCAGGAGGAACTTGCGGATGCGCTGGGCCTCCGGCAGGGTGGCGTTCACCTTGCGCACCTCCTCCTCCAGCAGCCCGTAGATATGGGAGTTGGCGGAGAGGTTGGTGTAGTTGGTGAAGCTGATGCCCCGCTGCTCCGCCCACTTGGCGACGATGCCGAAGCGGATGCAGATGATGGCGGAAAGATAGGGGCGCTCGTGGCCGAGGATCACCGCCTCGGCGATGAACGGCGAGAACTTGAGCTTGTTCTCGATGAACTGGGGCGAGAACCGGGCGCCGCCGCTGGTGGTGGCCAGATCCTTGATGCGGTCGATGACCACCAGGTGGCCGCTCTTCTGCTTGATGTAGCCGGCATCCCCCGTGTGCATCCAGCCGTCGCGGACATCGGCCCGGGTGGCCTCCTCGTTCTTGTAGAAGCCGAGGAACATGCCGCTGGTGCGGGCGACGATTTCGCCCACGCCGTTCTCGTCGGGATTGTCGATGCGGATCTCGGCATTGTCGAAGGGCACCCCCACGCTGTCGAAATCCACGTCGTCGGCGGCATGGATGGTGTAGGCGCCCGCCAGCTCGGTCTGGCCGTAGAGCTGGCGCAGCGGGACGCCCATGGCCTGGAAGAAGCGGAAGGTCTCGGGCCCCAGGGCCGCGCCGCCGGTGGCGGCGGAACGGAGGTAGGTGAAGCCGAGGCGGTCCTTGAGGGCGCGGAACAGGATCCAGTGGGCGAGGCGCGAGGGCCGGCCCTCCTCCAGGGACTTCATGCCGAGCCGCATGCCGAGCTCGAACATCTTCTGCTTCAAGCGGGTGGCATCCATCATCCGGGCGCGCACATCCGCGGAGATGGACTCCCAGACCCGGGGCGCCAGGAGCACGAAGGAGGGACCGATTTCGCGCAGGTCCGCCATCATGGTCTCGGGCTCCTCGACGAAGTTCACCACCGTGCGGGCGATGAGCCACTGCCCCACGGCATACACCTGCTCCATGATCCAGGGCAGCGGCAGCACCGAGACGTAGTTGTCGCCCGGCAGCTTGGGATCGGCCCGCAGGTAGGCGCTGCAGTGGTCCAGGAAGGGGCCGGCCTGGAGCATGGCGAGCTTGGGATTCGAGGTGGTGCCCGAGGTGGTGCAGAGCACCGCGACGTCCGTGCTGCTGCCCTCGCCGAGCAGGCGCTCGTAGAGGCCTGGTTCGGACTCCCCGGCCTTCTTCCCGAGCGCGACCAGCTCCTCCTCGCTCATCAGCCGCTCGTCCTTGTACTTGCGCATGCCGCGGGGATCGCAGTAGACGATGTGATCGACGCACGGGCACTCCGCGGTAAGCTCGAGCAGCTTGTCCACCTGCTCCTCGTCCTCGGCGATGATGATGCGCGCCTGGGCGTAGTTGATGAGGTAGGCCACCTCCTGGTTCATGGAGTCCTGGTAGATGCCCAGGCTCATGGCCCCCAGCGCATGGGCGGCGATCTCGCCGAACAGCCACTGGGGCCGGTTGTCGCCGATGATTCCCACCACCTCGCCGCGGCGGATGCCGAGCGCGTGCATGCCGAGCGCGAACAGGCGCACCCGTTCGTTGCACTGGGCCCAGGTGTATTCATTCCAGATGCCGAAGTCCTTCTCGCGCATGGCCACCGCGTCGGGATGGGTCGCGGCATTGTGGGCCAGCAGGCGGGGAAAGGTGTCGAAGGTCCGGACGTCGCCGTAGTCGGTAGTCTGGTCAGCCATCACGCCACTCGCTCGTTCGGGTCGGCATCGCCCGCCGCCTCCTCGCCCAGGTAGGCGGTGCGCACGTGCTCGTTGCGCATCACCTCCTCCGGCAGCCCGTCGGCAATCTTCTTGCCGAAGTCCAGCACCATGACCCGGTGGGAGATGTCCATCACCACGCCCATGTCGTGCTCGATCATGATGACCGTCATGCCCCACTCCTCGTTGAGGTCGATGACATAGCGGGCCATGTCCTCCTTCTCCTCCAGGTTCATGCCCGCCATGGGCTCGTCGAGGAGGATGAGGTCGGGCTTCAGGGCCACGGCGCGGGCGAGCTCCACCCGCTTGCGCAGACCGTAGGAGAGGGTTCCGGCGACGGCCTTGCGGATGTGGCTGATCTCGAGGAAGTCGATGATGTCCTCCACCGCCCGGCGGTGATCCAGCTCCTCCCGCTGGGCTCCGGTGAGCCAGTACAGGGAGCCGGTGAGGAAGTTGTTCCGCATCAGGTGGTGGCGGCCCACCATGATGTTGTCCAGGACCGTCATGTGGTTGAACAGGGCGAGGTTCTGGAAGGTGCGCCCGATGCCCAGCTGGCAGCGCTGGTTGGGCCTGAGGCGGGTCACGTCGCGACCCTGGAACAGGATCCGGCCCTGGTTCGGGCTGTAGCGACCGGAGACGCAGTTGAGCATCGAGGTCTTGCCGGCCCCGTTGGGACCGATGATGGAGAACAGCTCGCCCCGATCCACGCTGAAGTTGATGTCGGTCAGCGCCCGTACGCCGCCGAAGACCAGGGAGACATCGTTCACTTCCAGCAGCGGTGCCGCATCGCTCATCGGCCCACCTCCGGCGTCGAGCCGCAGGGTTGACCCGGCGGCGCAAAGCCGGGTACGGCGCCGGCCCGCCCGTATCCGTGGACAAGCCGTTGTCCCGGATGGGGATCTGTCACTCGTATCACAGTCCCGCCCTCTCTCGCTCTTGTCTGTTCAGTGTCGGCGGTGGTCCGCCGAACGCTGCGCTTCCCCGCGCGTCTTTTCGCGTACGTCAACGGAAGCCTATCTTACGTTTACGTAAACGTTAAATTAACTGGCCTACGGGGTCAATGGTTTCTCGCCCCGTCAGAGGCCCGGAACGTCAGTGCGACATCAACACCGGCAGCGTCATGTGACGCAGCAGGTGCCGCGTTGCCCCGCCGAGCACCAGTTCGGTGAAGCGGGCCCGGCCGTAGGCGCCCATGACCAGCAGATCGGCCGCCTCGTCCGCCGCGCGGGAAAGCAGCATGTTGCCCACGTCGATGTCATGGGCGACCAGGTAGCTCGACTCGGACTTCACTCCATGCCGCGCCAGGTGCAGGCAGATATCCGCGCAGGGAATGGGACCGTGCTCCCGGTCGCGCTCGGCCGGGTTGACCGCCAGCACCTGCACCCAGTCGGCCTTCTGCAGCAGGGGCAGGGCGTCGTTGATCGCGCGTGCCGCCTCGCGGCCCCCGTTCCACGCCACCAGCGCCCGGCCGACACGGCCGCTGAACCGCCAGGCGTAGGGCACCACGAGGACGGGGCGGCCCAGTTCGAGCATCAGCCGCTCGGGGAGATCGGGGGGAATCACGTCGCTGCGCGCCTCCGGATCCTGCTGCCCCAGGATCACCAGGTCGGCATGGCGGCCATGGGTCCGCACCTCCTGGATCAGCGCCTGGTCGGAGCCGGGAATCAGCGCCTGGCGCCACTCCACGGTCACGCCGCTGTCGGCGGCCAGCGCCTTGAACCGCGCCTGGGCCTCCTCCGCCGCCTTGAGCACGCTCTCGCTGCGGCTGCCGAAGCCCTGGAGGTTGGAGATGTTGCTGGCGAACAGCACCGTGAGGTGCGCGTCGTGCTGCCGCGCCACCGCCAGCGCGAACTCCAGCCGCCGCTTGCACGGCGGCGTGTTGTCCACGTGCACCAGGATGTCTTTCAGCGCCATTGCTTTCCCCTGTTGTGTGAAAAACCCTGTTCACCACGAAGGCACGGAGGACACGAAGAAAGGAACAAATGAACCGCAGATTTACATTGATTTTCGTTGATTGTTCAGGAACCTCCGTTGTGCCTCATTCCGGATCCGGACGTGAATCTTATCGGAGCGCCCGCGATGCCTGATGCAAAATCAACGTCAATCTGCGGTTTAAGATCTTTTGCCTTTCTTCGTGTCCTCCGTGCCTTCGTGGTGAAAGTCGCTTCCCGGCCGCTCAGCGGCCCTTGAATGCCGCCGGGCGCCTGGCCAGGAAGGCGGCCATGCCCTCTTTCTGATCCTCCGTGGAGAAGGATAGTCCAAAGGCCTGGCTCTCGAGGGCGCAGGCGTTGTCGAGATCGAGATCCTGGCCGCGGACCACCAGCGACTTCGCCAGGCGTACGGCGATGGGCCCCCGGGCGGCGATATCCCGCGCCATGGCGATCGCCTCGTCCATGACCCGGTCGTCGGGATGGACGTGGTTGACCAGCCCCAGCCGCAGGGCCTCGGTGGCGTCGATGCGGCGGCCGGTGAGAATCAGCTCCATGGCCATCGCGGTGCCGATGCGGCGCGGCAGGCGCTGGCTGCCGCCGAACCCCGGCGTGACGCCGAGGGTGACCTCCGGCTGGCCCAGTGCCGCGCTCGCCCCCGCCAGCAGCCAGTCGCAGGCCATGGCCAGCTCCAGGCCGCCGCCGAGGCAGTAGCCGCGGACCACGGCGATGACCGGGATGGGCAGGGTCTCCAGGGTCCGGAAGGCGGCCATGGCGCGCATCGAGAAGCGGTGCCCCTCGTCGGCGGTGAAGGCCTGCATCTCGCTGATGTCGGCCCCGGCCACGAAGGCCTTTTCGCCGCTGCCGGTCAGCAGCAGCACCCGCGCCCCGGGGTCGCGCCCCACCTCCGCGGCGGCCGCGCCGATCTCGTCCAGCGTCGCCGAGTTCAGGGCGTTGAGCGACTTCGGCCGGTTCACCGTCAGCCGCCAGATCCCCGCCTCCACCTCCTCCAGCACCACGTTGTCGTAGGCCATGCCCACCTCCATCTCTGTTTTATATTTATCCGCAGATTACGCGGATTGCGCAGATACCTTCTTTTGGTTAAACCGCAGATTTACGTTGATTTTCGTTGATTTATCTGTAGGACAGAAACTCCGACCGGAGAGAAGCGAACGCAGGCACTGCCTGTGGCTTGTCCTGGAACCCGGAAAGTCATCAGGCCAATAAACGAAAATGAACGTAAATCTGCGGTTTGATCGTATTTGGCATCTGCGTAATCCGCGTAATCTGCGGACAAATCAGTCATACCGGTAAAAGCCGCGGCCGGTCTTGCGGCCGAGGTAGCCGGCGTCGACCATCTGGCGCAGCAGCGGGCAGGGGCGGTACTTGGGGTCGCCGAAGCCGTCCTGGAGCACCTCGAGGATGGACAGGCAGGTGTCCAGGCCGATGAGGTCGGCCAGCGCCAGGGGGCCCATGGGGTGGTGCATGCCGAGCTTCATGACCGTGTCGATGTCCTCGGCCGTGGCCAGCCCCTCGTGGAGGGCGAAGATCGCCTCGTTGATCATCGGCATGAGCACGCGGTTGGAGACGAAGCCCGGGCTGTCCCTGACGCTGACCGGGGTCTTGCCCAGCCGCAGTGCCAGGTCGTGGATCCGCCGGTAGGTCTCCTCCGCCGTCTGCAGGGCACGGATGATCTCCACCAGTTCCATCAGCGGCACCGGGTTCATGAAGTGCATGCCGATGACCCGGTCGGGCCGCCCCGTGGCCGCGGCCAGGCGGGTCAGGGAGATGGATGAGGTGTTGGAGGCCAGGATCGTTTCGGGGCCGCAGACGCGGTCCAGGGTCTGCAGCAGCTCGGTCTTGACCACCAGGTTCTCGGTCACCGCCTCCACCACCAGCTCCGCCCCGGCCAGGGTGGCCAGGTCGGTGGTGGCGCCGATGCGCCCGAGGGTGGAGGTCTTGTCGGCGGCGGTGATCTTCTCCTTGGCCAACAGCCGTTCGAGGCTGCTCTCGATACCCGCCAGCCCGCGCCCCACAGCGGCATCCGAGGTATCGGCCAGGCGCACGTCGAAGCCGTGGGCCGCGAACACCTGGGCGATGCCATGGCCCATGGTCCCGGCGCCCACCACCCCTACGGTCTTAATCTCCATCCTCATCTCCGCATTTCAGTTTTCACCGCCAAGGCGCGAAGAACGCCAAGAGTTTTCCGTGTTCCGTGTTCCGTGTTCCGTGTTCCGTGTTCCGTGTTCCGTGTTCCGTGTTCCGTGTTCCGTGTTCCGTGAGTGCGTGAATGCGTGAGTGCGTGAGTGCGTGAGTGCGTGAGTGCGTGAATGGTGCCCTTCACCCTTCACCTTTATCCATTCACCTTTATCCCTTCACCCTTCACATGTTCCGCCGGTACTGCCCGCCCACTTCGAACAGGGCGCGGGTGATCTGGCCCAGGGAGCAGCAGCGCACGGCGTCCATCAGCACGCCGAAAAGGTTTTCGTTGTTCACGGCGGCCTGCTGCAGGCGCTCCAGCATGGGTCCCGAGGCCCCGGCGTGGCGCGACTGGAATTCGGCCAGGCGGCGGATCTGGCTCTCCTTCTCCTCCTCGGTGGAACGGGCCAGCTCGATGGTCTGCGGAGCCTCCTCCGGGTTCTCCTTGAGGAAGGTGTTGACGCCGACGATGGGCAGGCGGCCGTCATGCTTGAGGGTCTCGTAGTGGAGCGACTCCTCCTGGATCCTGCCGCGCTGGTAGCCGGTCTCCATGGCCCCCAGGACGCCGCCGCGCTCGGCGATGCGCTCGAACTCCTTCAGCACCGCCTCCTCCACCAGGTCGGTCAGCTCCTCGATGATGAAGCTGCCCTGGTTGGGGTTCTGGTTCTGGGCCAGCCCCCATTCGCGGTTGATGATCAGCTGTATCGCCAGCGCCCGGCGCACCGAATCCTCGGTGGGTGTGGTGACGGCCTCGTCGTGGGCGTTGGTGTGCAGGCTGTTGCAGTTGTCGTAGACGGCGATGAGCGCCTGGAGGGTGGTGCGGATGTCGTTGAAGTCCATCTCCTGGGCATGCAGGGAGCGGCCGCTGGTCTGGATGTGGTACTTCAGCTTCTGGGCGCGTTCGTTGGCGCCGTACTTCTCGCGCATGGCCACCGCCCAGATGCGCCGCGCCACCCGGCCCAGCACGGAGTACTCCGGGTCCATGCCGTTGGAGAAGAAGAACGACAGGTTGGGGGCGAAATCGTCGATGTTCATGCCCCGGGCCAGGTACGCCTCCACGTAGGTGAAGCCGTTGGCCAGGGTGAAGGCGAGCTGGGTGATGGGATTCGCGCCCGCCTCGGCGATGTGGTAGCCGGAGATGGAGACGGAGTAGAAGTTGCGCACCCGGTGGTGGACGAACCACTCCTGGATGTCGGCCATCATCCGCAGGGCGAACTCGGTGGAGAAGATGCAGGTGTTCTGGCCCTGGTCCTCCTTGAGGATGTCCGCCTGCACCGTCCCGCGCACGGTCTCCAGGGTCCACTCGCGGATCTTCTCCGCCTCGTCGTCGGTGGCCGGCCGGCCGTTGTCGCGCTCGAATTTCGCCAGCTGCTGGTCGATGGCGGTGTTGAAGAACATGGCCAGGATGGTGGGCGCCGGGCCGTTGATGGTCATGGAGACCGAGGTCATCGGATCGGTGAGATCGAAACCGTCGTAGAGGGCCTTCATGTCATCCAGGGTGGCGATGGAGACCCCCGAGTTGCCCACCTTGCCGTAGATGTCCGGCCGCCGGTCGGGATCGAAGCCGTACAGGGTCACCGAGTCGAAGGCGGTGGAGAGCCGCTTGGCCTCGGAGTGGCGCGACAGGTACTTGAAGCGGCGGTTGGTACGGAAGGCGTCGCCCTCCCCGGCGAACATGCGGGTGGGGTCCTCGTCGGCGCGCTTGAAGGCGAACACGCCGGCGGTATAGGGGAAGCTGCCCGGCAGGTTCTCCAGCAGCAGCCAGCGCAGCAGCTCGCCGTGATCGTCCCAGCGCGGCAGCACCACCTTCGGCAGCCGGGTGCCGGAGAGGGTGGTGGTGGTCAGGGGGATGTGCAGCTCGCGATCCCGGATGCGCACCACGTATTCATCCCCGGAATAGCTCTCGCGCACCTTCGGCCACTGCTCCAGCAGCCGCAGGGAACGGGGCTCCAGCGCCTGCTCCCGGCCCGTGGCCAGGCGCGCCAGGGCGGCCGGATCGCCCGCCTGCTCCGCCTCCAGCATGGCCGCGGCGGCCCGGAGCTGCTGACGTTCGCGGGCCAGCCGCGCCTGCGCCCGCGCATGATCGCGGTAGCCGCGCGACACCGCGGCGATTTCCGCCAGGTAGCGGGCGCGGGCGGTGGGCACGATCTCGGCCCGGCCGGTGGAGTGGCGGGTATTTACGGTCGGGCCGCCGATCTCCCACTCCGCCAGCCCCTTCTCCCGCAGGCTCAGCGCCAGCCCCTGGTAGAGCGCGGTGACGCCGTCATCGTTGAAGTGGGAGGCGGTGGTGCCGTACACCGGCATCGCCTCGGCCGGCTCGCCGAAGCGCTCGTGGTTGCGCTGGTACTGCTTGCGCACGTCACGCAGGGCATCCTCGCCGCCCTTGCGATCGAACTTGTTGATGGCCACCAGGTCGGCGAAATCGAGCATGTCGATCTTCTCCAGCTGGCTGGCGGCGCCGAACTCGGGAGTCATGACGTAGAGCGACAGGTCCACGAGGGGCACGATGCCCGCGTCGCCCTGGCCGATGCCGGGCGTCTCCACGATGACGAGGTCGAATCCTCCCGCCTTGCAGGCGTCCACCACCCCGGGCAGGCAGGCGGGCACCTCGCTGGCCGCGGAGCGGGTGGCCAGGGAGCGCAGGTAGACCGCGCCGCCGCCGATGGCGTTCATGCGGATACGGTCCCCCAGCAGGGCGCCGCCGCTCTTGCGCCGGCTCGGGTCCACGGCGATGACCGCAATGCGCAGCCGATCCTGCTGGTCGAGGCGGATGCGGCGGATGAGCTCATCGGTCAGGGAGGACTTGCCCGCGCCGCCGGTGCCGGTAATGCCGAGCACCGGCACCCGGCGCCGGGCAGCCCGCTCCCGCAGGTCCGTGCGCAGCGGCCCGGGGGCGGTCCCGGACTCGAGCAGGGTGATGAGCCGGGCCAGCCCGCGCCAGCCGTCCGCGTCAAGCCGATCGAGATCCACCCCGGTGTCGCGGGTGAGGTCCGACCCGGCCCGGGCGAGCATGTCGTGGATCATCCCCTGCAGTCCCAGGTGCTGGCCGTCCTCCGGCGAGTAGATGCGTGCGACCCCGTACTCGTGCAGGGCCCGGATCTCCTCCGGGACGATCACCCCGCCGCCGCCCCCGAAGACCCGGATGTGACCGGCATTGCGCTCACGCAGCTTGTCCACCATGTAGCGGAAGTACTCCACGTGGCCCCCCTGGTAGGAGCTCACGGCGATGGCATGGGCGTCCTCCTGGACGGCCGCGTCCACCACCTCCTCCACCGAGCGGTTGTGGCCGAGGTGGATGACTTCCGCGCCCCCGGCCTGGAGTATCCGGCGCATGATGTTGATGGAGGCGTCGTGTCCATCGAACAGGCTCGCGGCCGTCACGAACCGCAGCGGTCCGGGCGGAGCCTGGTGGCCGGTTTCCGCACTCGCCCGCGGGCGCACATCGTCTGGCATCTTTCCCTCCGCGCCGTGGTCCGCCTCCGGCAGGATTCCACGGTCCGAGTTCGTGTTCAGTCCCTTCATTTCCCATGCCCCGCCCACAGATCCGGCCCCGCGCGGTGAGGGGGTGGACTGTCACCCGGGCGGAGCCGGCAACGGAGCGTCCCGGTAGAGAAATGAAGCTACATAACGTTTACGTAAACGTCAATACAGGCTGCTGTCGACACCGACAGGGATGCCCCGTGGGAGACCCTGGACCACGCCGGCGCACCTGCCCGCCCTCCCCGCCGTGCCGGCGGGTCATTCCATAAACCAAGGCAACAGGTTGCCGCATGTTCAATCAGAATGCGCTTATGGACTTGAAATGGCGGGCCGAGACCGGTATGGTAAAAAAGATGTTTATTTACAGAAACATGACAGCAGCGCCCTATGCAGGCGATGCACCCCGGCATTACGCAGTCCCCGCCTTCAGTCGCACTCGCCCACCCTCATGGGCAGGACGCGGCCGTCCCCGCTGAGTCCCCGGGATGAACAATCCCATGCCCGTGGCGCCACAGGCCGCACGGCACTCAAGACAACCAGAAAGCGCACCCGGGTGCGCTCATGGACAGAATTCATTATGGAGAAACAGACAAGCGAACGCCGCACCACCCCCGTGAGCACCGCATTCCGCAAGCCGGTGCTCGGAGACGGCGCCGCGGTCTGCGAACTGATTCGCAACTGCCCGCCGCTCGATGTGAACTCCTGCTACTGCTACTTCCTGCTGTGCAGCCACTTCGCCGGCACCAGCGTGGTGGCGGAGTCCGGTGACGCCATCACCGGCTTCATCTCCGCCTACCTGGAGCCCTCCGCTCCGGACACCGTCTTTGTCTGGCAGGTGGCCGTGGCCGAGTCGCAGCGCGGCACCGGGCTGGCCGGGCGGATGCTTGACGCCATCATGGCGCGAACGGAATGTGCCGGCGTGCGCTGGCTGGAGACCACCGTCTCCCCGTCCAACCGCGCCTCGCGCCGGCTCTTCGAACGGTTCGCCGAGCGCCATGGAGCCCGGTTGGAGGAACTCCCCTTCCTGGAGGCCGCACACTTCGGCGACAGCGGCCATGAAGCGGAGCCCCTGCTGCGCATCGGGCCGCTGGGAGGCGCCTGATCACCCTTACCAGAACCTGGCCGAATGATGCCGAACCGGGCCACGGCGCCGCGCGCCCCATACCCGGCTCCCGTCACCCTGACAGGCTCTGGCGTTCGACTCGCAACCATCGTCAACGAATCGATATCAACCAGACCGAGAGACCAAATCATGCGTATCTTTGAACAGCTGGAATCCGAAGTCCGCGGCTACGTGCGGTCCTTCCCCGCCATTTTCGACACTGCCAAGGGCTCCTTTCTCTACGACGACCAGGGCAACAAGTACATCGACTTCTTCGCCGGCGCCGGGACCCTGAACTACGGGCACAACAACCCCGCCTTCAACCGGGCCCTGATCGAATACCTGGAGCGTGACGGCATCGTGCACGGCCTGGACAAGGCCACGGTGGCGAAGAAGAACTTCCTGCAGAAGTTCTACGACACCATCCTCGCGCCCCGCAATCTCGAGTACAAGGTGCAGTTCACCGGCCCCACCGGCACCAACGCGGTGGAGACCGCGCTGAAGCTGGCGCGGATGGTGAAGCGCCGCTCCACCGTGATCTCCTTCACCAACGGCTATCACGGCCTGACCATGGGCTCGCTGGCGGTGACCGGCAACAACTTCTACCGCGACGAGTTCTTCGGCGTGCGCAGCAACACCGCCTTCATGCCCTATGACGGCTACTTCGGCAAGGACGTGAACACCATCGACTACCTGCGCCGGTTCCTGACCGACGGCAGCAGCGGCGTGGACCTGCCCGCGGCCTTCATCGTCGAGACGGTCCAGGGCGAGGGCGGCGTGAACGTGGCCAGCGACGAGTGGCTCCAGGGCCTGGAGGCGCTGAGCCGGGAGCTCGACATCCTGCTCATCATCGACGATATCCAGGTGGGCAACGGCCGCACCGGCACCTTCTTCAGCTTCGAGCGCGCCGGCATCAAGCCCGACATGGTGACCCTGTCCAAGTCGGTGGGCGGTGGACTGCCCCTGGCCCTGCTGCTCATGCGCCCCGACCTGGACCAGTGGAAGCCGGGCGAGCACACGGGCACCTTCCGCGGCAACAATCTCGCCTTCGTGGCCGCCACCGAGGCGCTGGCCTACTGGGAGAACGACGATCTCTCCGAGGCGGTCAGGTACAAGGGCGCGATCATGAAGGAGGAACTGGATCGCATCGCCGCCAAGTTCCCCGACCTGGAGTCCGAGGTCCGCGGCGTGGGCATGGTCTGGGGCCTGGAGCTTCCGCGCACCGGCTTCGCCGGCGAGCTCTCCAAGGAGTGCTTCGAGAACGGCATGGTGATCGAGACCGCGGGCGCCGACGACCAGGTGCTGAAGTTCCTCCCGGCACTGACCATCGAGGAGGAGACCCTGCGGGAGGGTTTCGGAATCATCGAAAAGGCAATCGACACCCTGCTGACCCGCAAGCAGGCCCTGCGCAGTGGAGCGGTACGATGATAGTCAAGCAGCTGAGCGAGATTGTCGGAACCGAAAACGACGTCAAGGCCGAGAACGGCAACTGGGCGAGCCGGCGCTTCCTGCTGAAGAAGGACGGGATGGGGTTTTCGTTCCACGACACCACCATCTTCGCCGGGACCGAGACCTACATCTGGTACAAGTACCACCTCGAGGCGGTCTACTGCGTGGCCGGCGAGGGCGAGATCGAGGACCTGGAGACCGGCATCACCCACCCCATCTCCGACGGCACCATGTACGCCCTCAACGGCAACGAGCGCCACTACCTGCGCGCCCGCAAGGACATGCGCCTGATCTGTGTGTTCAATCCGCCGCTGACGGGCGCCGAGGTGCACGACGAGGATGGCGCCTATCCGCTGCTGAGCGACAGCGCCTGAGACACCGTCCCGCCCCGGGCACCCCGGGGCGGGACACCTTCATCGCCACACCGGCAACCGGGGTGGAACGCCCGGCCCCGTCCCGGGCGCTCGATCCTCCGGACCGCCACCGCGCCCCCCTACCCGTCCGCCGGAACCCTTCCTCCACCCTGTCGCAGCCGGCAGGCTCCTCCGGCACCGACGACCGCCCGCCGCCCCCGGGTGCGTGTCCGGACCAATCCGGGGCCCGGCCTGCCATGCCCACCGGCGAACAACCCGGCTGCGCGCGCCACCGTGCCCGATTGCTGGAAGCGCCTTTCAGCTTCGTTTCATATTTCCCGGGTAAGCTTGCCTCCAACCGCCGCACGCCGCGGTGCGCCCTTCTCCCGGAAACCAAGGAAACCGTCATGAACCTGCGTAACTCGGAAGATCGTTATGGCGCCGTTGCCCAGCTTCTGCACTGGGGCATGCTGATCCTGTTCATCGCGCTCTACCTCATCGCCGAGTCTATGGAAGAAATGCCCAAGGGCCCGGACAAGCTCGAACTCATCGGCCTGCACAAGTCACTCGGCGTCACCGCCCTGCTGCTGGTACTGGCCCGGGTCGGCTGGCGCTTCATGAGCCCCCCGCCCGCCACTGCCGCCGACTTGAACCCGATGCAGCAGAAGGTGGCGGGCGCCCTGCACATCCTTCTGTACATCTGCATGTTCGCCATGCCCCTCACCGGCTACGTGATGTCCATGGCCGGTGGTCACCCCATCGAGGTGTTCGGCCTCTTCTCCCTGCCCGACCTGGTCGGCCAGAGCCACGACCTGAAGGAGTTCGCCGAGGATTCACACAAGGCCATCTGGGTCATCATCATGGTCCTGGTGGGCCTGCACGCGGCGGCCGCCCTGTTCCACCACTTCGTGGCCAAGGACAGCATACTGCGGCGCATGCTCCCCGGCGGCGCCAGCGCCTGATCCCTCCGCGGGCCGCCCGCCACCCCCCTGGCGGGCGGCCCGCATCCGGGCAGCCACCGAGGCATCCGCCAGGATCCCGCGGTGGTTCCCTGGAGACCCGCTCGGGTCTCCGCTTCGCTGTGACACGGTTTGCCACGGACGGCGGTATGATGAGTCCTCCAGCCTGTGCCGGAGGACTTTTTTTGGCCACCCCCACCGATGCACTGGGGATCGCCCATCCACCCGCCGCGGGCGAGGTGCGCATCGTCTCCCTGGTCCCGAGCCTCACCGAGCTGCTGTTCGACCTGGGGCTGGGCGGGCAGGTGGTGGGCCGCACCCGCTATTGCGTTCATCCCCAGCCGGCGGTTGAAGCGGTTCCCGCCGTCGGCGGCACCAAGAAGGTCAACCGCTCCCGCCTGCTCGAACTGCGCCCCAGCCACCTGCTGGTGAACGTGGACGAAAACCCGCGGGAACTGGTGGAGTCCCTGGCCGGCTCGATCCCCCATGTCATCGTCACCCACCCCAACGCCCCGGGCGACAACCCCGCGCTCTACCGGCTGCTCGGTCACATCTTCCACCGCGAACCGGCGGCGGAGGCGCTGTGCGAACGCTTCGACGCCGCCCTGGAGCGGTTGCGCGGGGTTGCCATGGATCTTCCGCCGCGGCGGGTCCTCTACCTCATCTGGAAGGCGCCCTGGATGACCGTCTCCCGGGATACCTATATCGCCCGCACCCTGGCGCTGGTGGGATGGGAAACCCTGGGTGATGATCCGGCCAGCCGTTATCCGGTGGTGGAACTGGACGCGCGCCTGCTGGCCGCAGCCGAACTGGTGCTGTTCGCCAGCGAACCCTACGCCTTCGGCGAGCGGGACCTGGAGGAGTTCCGGGCCGACCACCCGCTGTGCGGCGCCCGCCTGCTGCGGCTCGATGCGGAGATGGTTTCCTGGTACGGCAGCCGCGCCATCCGCGGTCTCGACTACCTGGCGGAGCTCGCGCGAAGGGTGGCGGAGGCATGAGCGGCCTGGCTCGGGTCTTCGTGGACGCCGGGCGGCTCGGCTACGGGCTGCAGGCCCTGCTGTCGTCCGCATGCCTCCCTGAAGGGTGCGAGGAGGCGGGGGGATTCAGCCACCTGTGGCTGGTGTGCAATACCGGCGCCCGGGTGCAGCGGCGCTGGCTCGCGGGCCGCGATCCCGAATCCCTGGCGTCGGCCGGCGCGGATCCGGCTCCCGGCTCCTGCGGCCCCCTGGATGACTTCTGCCGGGCCGAACTCGGCGGCTTGCTGGGGGACCGCGGGCACCGTTTTCTGTACCCGCGGGCGGCGGAAGAGCCGCAGGCGTCCCTGGTCGCAATCCTGGGGGCCGCCGGCCTGCACCGGCCCTCGCCCCTGATGCAGGCGCTGCACCGGCGCTTCGGCAGCTGGTGGGCCGTACGTGCGCTCATCGCGGTGGATGCCGGCGCCGGGGCGATGATTCCCGACACCGTGGCCGAACCGCTCGGTGCGGACCCCTGCCCGGGCTGTGCTCGTCCCTGCACCCGCGCCTGCCCGGCCGGCGCGGTCGGCCCGGGGGGCTGGGACTGGAGACGCTGCACGACCTACCGGCTGGAGGCCGGATCCGCCTGTACGCGGGATTGCCCGGCACGGGTCGCCTGCCCCGTGGGCGCGGCGTTCCGCTACCCGGTCGAGGTCAGGGCCTATCACTACGGTGTCTCGCGGCGGTTCCTGGAGGGGTGGAGGGACTGATTCACCACGGAGGCGCGGAGTTCACGGAGGGGCTGGTTTGGGAGGCGGTCCATGCGGTGCGCGCGGCGCACCCTACGGCTGGACCGCCCGCCCCCTTCCCGGCGCGCGGCGTAGAGTGCGCCGTGCGCACCAAAGGCGCCGGCGGTATGCGCCGGCAGGATGCAGGTTATCCCCAACACCGGGTTTCGTTACGGCAGCAGGACCGGCCCCGTCGGACCAGGACAAACTTCGTGCCCTTCGTGCCTTCGTGGTGAAGGATTTTTCTGGTGTAGGATTTTCGTGGTGAAGGATTCTTGTGCCGAACAGGACGGGACTGACCGGTCCGGACTCTCCGGACCGGTCACGCAGCCCGCTCAGTCGCCGGCGCGCACGGCCACGTAGCTGCCGGGGGCATCCTCCAGCACCGCCAAGCCCTTGCCGGGCTCACGGGCCTCCACCTCGCCCGCGGCGAACTCGCCCACCCAGCCGTCCCAGTCGCTCCACCAGGAGCCGTCGTGCCGCTCGGCGCCCTCGAGCCAGGCGTCGGACTCCTCCGGCAGCTCCGTGCCGGTCCAGTAACCGTACTTGTTGGCCACCGGGGGATTGATGACGCCGGCGATGTGGCCGGAGGCGCCCAGCACGAACCGGACCGGGCCGGAGAAGAGCCGGGTGCCGCGGTAGGTGGCCTGCCAGGGGGCGATATGGTCCTCGCGGGTGGAGAGGAAGTAGACCGGCACCTGGACCCGTCCCAGGTCGATGCGGCTGCCGGCCAGCTTCAGCGCGCCCGGCTCCTTCAGCAGGTTCTCCTGGTACATCTTGCGCAGGTAGAAGCTGTGCATCCGCGCCGGCATGCGGGTGGAATCGGAGTTCCAGTACAGGAGGTCGAAGGGGAAGGGTTCCTTGCCCAGCAGGTAGTTGTTGATGGCGAACGACCAGATGAGGTCATTGGCCCGCAGCATGTTGAAGGTGGTGGCCATGGCGCGGCCGTCCAGATAGCCTGCCGCGTCCATGCGCTCCTCCAGGGCCACCAGCTGATCCTCGTCGATGAACACGCCCAGCTCGCCCGGGTCGGAGAAATCGAGCATGGTGGTGAGGAAGGTGGCGCTGGCGATGCGCTTGCTGCGGCGGGCCGCCAGCCAGGCCAGGGTCGAGGCCAGCAGGGTGCCGCCCAGGCAGTAGCCCACGGCGTTCACCTGGCGCTCGCCGGTCGCCTTCTCGATGGCGTCCAGGGCCGCCAGGGGACCCTCGGTGAGGTAGTCGTCGAAGTTCTTTTCCGCCAGCCGGGCATCCGGGTTGACCCAGGAGATGACGAACACCGTGTGCCCCTGGGCGACGGCCCAGCGGATGAAGGAGTTCTTCTCCCGCAGGTCGAGGATATAGAACTTGTTGATCCACGGCGGCACGATGAGCAGGGGGCGCTTGCGCACCTTTTCCGTGGTGGGGGTGTACTGGAGCAGCTGCATGAGCTCGTTCTGGAACACCACCTTGCCCGGGGTCACGGCGATGTTCTGGCCCAGGGTGAAGGCCTCGAGATCGGTCATGCGGGTGCGCAGCTGGCCGTCCTGCAGATCGTTGAGCAGGTGCTCCATGCCCCGCACCAGGTTGCCGCCGTTGCTCTCGAGGGTCGTGCGCAGGACTTCCGGGTTCGTAGCCAGGAAGTTGGTGGGCGCGAGGGCGTCGAGGAACTGGCGGGTGAAGAAATCGACCTTCCGGGCGGTCTGGGGTTCGAGCCCCTCGGCGCCGCGGACCACCGCCAGCATCCACTTGGCGGTGAGCAGGTAGGCCTGCTTGATGAAGTCGAACAGCGGGTTGTCCTGCCAGGCCTCGTCCTTGAACCGGCGATCGTCGCGGGCCGGCTGGATCACCGACTCGGAACTTGCGCCGAGCATGCGCATGCCGGCCTGCTGCCAGAGGCTGAAGGCGTCCTGCCAGAAGCTCACCTGGGTCCCCGCCAGCGCGGCGGGATTGGCGGCCAGGCTCATGGCCAGCTGGGAAAAGGCCCGCCCCAGCCCCAGGCTGTCGTCCATGGGCAGGGTCTTGCGCTGCTGCAGCTGCTGGCTCAGCCACTTGCCGTAGAACTGCTGGCTCAGCAGCGACATGCGCATCAGGTTCTGGGACAACTCGATGGGATTGGGCGCGCTCTGGGCACCGGCCGTCTGCTCGCTCATGGATCTGGTATCTCCGCTGGGTTCCGGCACTTCTTGGCCTGTGTGCCGGGACGCTTCGGAGGCGTGCCCGGCCATTATTGTGCTATGCAGCATTCTAGTATGAACGGCGCACGAATGCGAGCCGGAATGGGGGCTTACGGAGAACCTGCAGACCCCCGGCCCGGGACCGTGGGCAGCGCGGACGGTCTATTCGAGACCGGACCGGGACGGTGGCGACGCGGGCCGGTCAGCCCCGCCCTCCCCCGCTTGCCCCTCCCCGTAGCCGAGGTGTCCGACCAGCTCCAGGGTGATCTGGTCGAAGGCGAGGATCTGTCCGCCGAACCGGCGGGCGAAAACCTCGGCGTCCTCCCGCTCGCGGAAAGAGGCCAGGGTGGGACCCATGGCCCCACGCAGGGGATGGCCGGCCACGTACCATGCCCTGCGTGCATCCACCAGGGGGGCATCCAGCGGAAGATCCCAGCGTCCACCCGCCATGTCATGGACATACACCTCGCGCACCACCGCACCCGCCTCGGGCTGCAACAGGTAGGCGAAAAGATCCCGGGTGGAGCAGAACTTGAGCGCCCGTGGCTGCCCATCGGCAATGACCTCTCCCATCGGTCCGGGGAAACGGGCGAGTATCATGCCGCAGACGTGACACTCATCCCCGGCCTCGATGGGCCGGGGCCCGCCCGGAGCCCGGCTATCGACCTGCGGGTCGCACGCCGTCAGCAGGAACACCCCCACCAGGGCCCCGAGGACCCGTCGGCGTCGTGCAGCAAGCGGTGTTGCCCGCATCCTCTCAGAGCTCCCGTCCCTGGAACCGCCACAGGGCCAGTCCGAAGGGGACGGCCACCCAAAGTCCCAGCACCAGCAGCAGCCGGGCGGGCGTGAAGGTCCCCTCGACAACGATGGATGCGAGCCCCGCATAGGTTTTCACCGGCTCGAATCCCCCCAGGTTGGCGAGCCGGAACACGTCGGTGGGATTGAGCAGCAGCAGGTAGGGAAAGACCGATTTGCCCACCGCCCCTCCGGTTGCCACCAGCCCACCCAGCAGGAGGAGATCGAACACCAGCACGAAGAGGAACCAGACCACCAGCGCCGCGCCCGCCGCCCGGGACTTCTCATCCACGGTGACACTGATGAGGTGGGCGATTGCCACGAAGGCGAGCCCCAGTAGGGTGGCCGAGAGAATGAAATAGGCGAATGAGAACAGCAGCTGCAGGTTCGCACTCTCACGCGCCACCAGGGTCACCAGAACACCGGCGCTGCCGAAACCGACAGCGGTCGAGACGGCGAGGATCAGGCCGTGACCGAGCAGCTTGCCGGTCAGCAGCTGGGAGCGGGAGAGCGGATAGGAGAGAAGCAGATCCAGTGTCCCGCGCTCCCGCTCACCCACCACCGTGTCGTAGGCGAGCAGCAGGGCGATGAGCGGGATCAGGAATACCGCCAGGCTCGCGAGACTGACCAGCGTGGTGGCCAGGGAGGTGACACCCACGAAGCCGGATGCGGCTGAGCCGAAGTAGGCCAGGCCCACGGCCAGCAGGGCGAACACGACGGTGATGGCCAGCACCCAGCGGTTGCGCAACCCGTCGTGGAACTCCTTGCCGGCGACGATCAGGATGCTGTGCATGGGGCCTCCGCCGGACGAGTCGACGGGCCGAAGTGATCGTAGAGCATCTCCAGCGACGGCGGCTCCACCGCCACGTCACGGATTCCATCGACCGCGAGCAGGACGCGCAGAACGTCCAGCTTGGCCGCGCCGGGGACCCTGAGCTCCAGCTCCGTGGCGCTTCTGCGGTGCACCACCGCCCCCCGCTCGATCACCCTATCCACCCGTTTTTCGTCGGCCCAGTCGCCCCCGGCCCGGATGGTCACGCCCAGGCCCGCCCGCCGTCCCAGCTCTTCCAGGTTTCCGGACACCAGCAGCCGGCCCGCGCCGATGATGGCGGCCCGGTCGATGTGCCGCTCGATGCCGGCGAGGACATGGGAGGAGAGCATTACCGTCGCCCCCCGCCGCCGCAATTCGTCAAGCATGGAATAGACATCTCGGGTGGCGTCGGGGTCGAGGCCCGCCGTGGGCTCGTCGAGCAGCAGCAGGGCGGGTTCTCCCAGCAGCGCCTGGGCCAGCCCGAGGCGCTGGCGCATTCCGTTCGAATAGCCCTTCACGGGCCGGTCGGCCGCCTGGGCCAAGCCCAGGCGCTCGAGCAGCGGTTCCGATGCACCGCGGCCGATCCCCTTCAGGCGGGCGAAGTAGCGCAACACTTCCCGCCCCGTCAGTTCGCCGTAGAAGACCACGCTCTCCGGCAGGTAGCCGAGCCGGTGCCGAAGCCGGCGCACGTCCCTGCCGCAGGGATCGCGTCCCAGCACCTCCACCCTCCCCGAATCGGGCCGGGTGAGCCCCAGCACCAGTTTCATGATGGTGGTCTTGCCCGCTCCGTTGTGACCCAGCAGGCCCAGGACCTCGCCCTCGCGGGCGGAAAGACTCACCCCGTCCAGGGCCTGGACCCGGCCGTAACGCTTGTGGAGGTTCTCCAGTTTGACGGGGACTGGCATCTCAATGCTCCGGTAGTCCGGCCGGCATCATCAGCGGATGACTGTCTCGAACCCCCGGCGAACGGAATACCGGAAACTCCCGCTGCACCCAGCGCAGGGCCTGCACCGCGGGGCTGTTCATGAGCAGTCGCGCCAGGGGGTATTTCCACAGCAGCTTGTCCACGGCGTCGTTGGGCTCGTAGTGGCGGTCACCCACCCCGTCGGCGTCGAGATCCCAGCCGAGATAGTCGCTCCAGAAGTTGCCGTGCCCCTCGTGGGACCACTCCTGCTCGCGGCTGGCCACGTACTTGACCTGGACGCGGTTGTTGACAAAGTCGTTGCCGTACAGGTGATTGTCCTCCGATCCGGCGGTGAGGTGGATGCCGATGTCGCCATCGGCGAAACGGTTGTTCCGGATCTCGTTGTAGAGGGAGTTGTAGATGAAGATGCCCTTGCCCTCGGCCCCGGGCACGTCGGATCCCCCGGTGATGTAGGCCTGTCCCCGGGCCACGCTCTGCACCCGGTTCCCGGCGATCTCGCTGTAGGTGATGAAGTTCATCAGGATGCCGTAGTTGGTGTCGCCCTCGGAGCGGTTGCCCGTGACCGTCAGGGAACGGGACTGCATCAGCGCGTAGCCCGTGCGCGTCTCCCAGGTCAGGTTGTCGCGCACGGTATTGTCGTGGGAGTACATGTAGTGGATGCCGTAGCGCAGGTGATGGATGCGGTTGCGCTCCAGTATGCAGTCGGCGCTGTTGTCGATGTAGATGCCGTCGCGGGCCTCCCATATCTCGTTTCCCTCGACCCGGCTGTCGCGGGTATTGAAGAGGTGGATCCCGTTGCCGCGATCCTGGGAGCGCAGCTCCGGCTCCCCCTGGATGCGGTTGCCGCGCACAAGCACGCCGGGCGCGCCATCCACCCAGATGCCGAACAGGGAGCGCGCGAGCGTATTGTCCAGGATGCGCGCCCCCGCACCGGCCCGCTCCACGAAGACACCCGCGTCCATGGCGGTCAGATCGATGCCCGAGCGCCGAATCTCCAGGCCGCGCAGGGTGACTTCCGGCGCCGCGATGGTCACCACCCGGCCCCGGCGGTCGCCGTCGAGCACGGCGCCCGGACGGCCCTCCAGCACCAGCGGCCGGTCAACCCTGAGATTGACCGTGAAGGTGCCCGGGTCCAGCAGCACCGTATCGCCCGGCGCAGCGTCCTGCAGGGCCGCCTCCAGCGCCGCCGCGTCCCCGCCGGGTATCACCCACTGCGCCGCCGGCAGGCTCCCGGCGAGACAGGCCAGCAACGGGGCGAGGCAGAGCCGGCGCCAACCGCCCACGGCGGGCCGGCTGGGGGTCATATCGGATGCGGGCCGCAACGTCACGCCCCTCAGACCTCCACCAGCATGCGGCCACGCATCTCCATGTGCAGGGCGTGGCAGAACCAGGTGCAGTAGTACCAGTGCACCCCGGGCTTGTCGGCAACGAAGGTGACCGAGGAGGTCTGCTGCGGCCCGATCTCCATGTTGACGCCGTGATTGGTGAGGCAGAAGCCGTGGGTCAGGTCCTCCACCTGGTCGACGTTGGTGACCACCACGGTCACCTCGTCGCCCTTGCGCACCCTGAACTCCGTGAGGCCGTAGACCGGCGCGACGGTGGTCATGTAGACGCGGACCCGGTTGCCGTCGCGGATCACCTTGTTGTCGCGGGTGGGCTCGATCCCGTCGCGCGCGGCCATGGCCACGGTCTCAGCGAAGTAGGGATCGTCGCGCCGCCAGCGGCGCAGGGGACGCACCATGCTGCGGTGGACCAGGACGGCGTCGTGGGGTTCCACGTAGGCGGGCCCGTCGTGGACCAGTTCCATGGTCTCGCCAGAGATGTCGATGAGCTGATCGTTCTCCGGGTGCAGGGGGCCAGTGGCCAGGAAGCGGTCCTTGGAGAACTTGTTCAGCGACACGAGCCACTTGCCGTCGGCGTCCCGGGTCTCGCCGAGGGTGGTGTGGTTGTGGCCGGGCTGGTAGTGGACGTCCAGTTTCTGGCGGATATAGTCCACCGGCTCCCCGTTGTAGGCGCGGATGGCGTCGGCGATGTTCCACTTCACGATCTGGCTGTCGATGAACAGGGTGGTGTAGGCGTTGCCGCGGCCGTCATAGGCGGTGTGGAGCGGGCCGAGGCCCAGCTCGGGCTCCGCCACCACCACGTCCCGGGGCTCCTTCAGCTTGCCCGCGAACCACTCGTCCACCCGGTCGATATCGATGAGCGTGCAGGTGGGCGAAAGCTTGCCGTTGGCGCAGAAGTACTTCCCGTCCGGCGAGGTGTTCAGGCCGTGGGGGCTTTTCGGGGTGGGAACGTACAGGGTCAGATCGGAGCCGTGGCGGCCGTCCACCACCGGCACCTCGGAATCCCCGATAGTGGTGTAGTTGCCCGCCTTCACCGCCGCCTCGATCCGCTCGGTATTGAAGATGACCACCCAGTCGCGCTCGTTGCGCATCATCTCCGCCAGGACCGTCCCGCCTTCCGAGTTGTAGCAGCAGGAGGCGGCATAGCGGCCATAGTAGTCGGCGTCGGTATTGTCCAGGTTGCCGTCCACCTGGACCTGCCAGGCGATCTCCATGGTCTCGCCGTCGATGGCCGTGAACAGGGTGCCGTACTTCTCGGGATTTTCCAGGTCGCGCCCGTCATTGGGCTGGGGCACCCGGAACTCGGCGTTCACGAAGATGTAGCCGGTCTTCGGCACCCGCTGCACCCGCAGGCCGTGCAGCGCGGTGACGTTCGGGATGGTGACGATCCGGTCGGTGCGCATGATGTCGCAGCGGATGCGCGCCACCCGGGTGTTGGCCTTGTCCTGGATGTAGATGTAGCGCCCGTCGTAATGGCCGTCGATCTGGCTCATGTGGGGGTGGTGGGCATCGCCGTTGAGGGGGAAATTCTCCCCCAGCACCCGCCGGCTCTCGTTGGTGATGCCCCAGCCGATGGCGCCGTCGAAGTTGAACACCGGGATGCGGTTCAGCTCGCGCATGGACGGAATCCCGTAGATGCGCAGCTCCCCGGTCTGTCCACCGCTCCAGAATCCGTAGTACTCGTCCAGTTCGCCCGGCGCCACGTGGGTTTTGGGAGCCCCCTCCGTCTCCGCCCGGACATCCGCCACCGTCCGGAACAGGCTGCTCGCATAGCCGACCCCGGCGGCACCCGCAACCGCAGCACCGGCGCCCAGGAAGGTGCGTCGGGTGAAACCGACTCGATCTTTCTTGTCCTGTGACATGACAGTCCCCTCCTCGTTCAGTTCAGTGCGCCGGTCGACGGCCCGTTGCTCGCCGGCATCCCCGGTTCCAATGATGGCCTTACGAGGATTCCTTCCCCATCGTCACGGGGCGGACGCCCCCCAGCGCCGCCTCCATGCGCTCCGCTGCCGCCCGGGCCTCCGGGGCCTTTTCCCGCCGCTTGCGCCGCTCCACCATGGGCGGACACTTGTGCGCATCCCAGTAGGTGACCTGGCAGTCGAGACAGTAGTGGCATTCGTTGACGTTGATGCGGCCGATGGGATCGATGGCCTGAATTTCGCACTCGTTGGCACACACCTGGCAGGGCCGGCCGCACTCCTTGTGGCGCTTCAGCCAGTCGAAAATGCGCAGGCGCGCAGGCACCGCCAGCGCCGCCCCCAGCGGGCATAGATACTTGCAGTAGAACTTGCAGTTGAAGGCGGAGATGAGCACCAGCGCCAGGGCGTAGGCGATGTAGGTCCACTCCCGCTGGAAGCGCAGGGTCACGGCGGTCTTGAACGGCTCCACCTCGGCATAGACCTCGGCGGTGGCCAGGGACTGCAGGGAGATCCCGAACAGCCCCAGGAGAATGAGGTACTTCACCGCCCACAGGCGCTCGTGGACCGCGGCCGGCAGCTTGAGCTGAGGCACATGGAGCCGCTGGGCCGCCATGTTAGCCAGCTTCTGCATGGCACCGAAGGGGCACAGCCACCCGCAGTAGACCCCGCGCCCCCAGAGCAGCAGCGTGGCGGCCACGTAGGTCCAGAGGATGAATAGGACGGGGTCGGTGAGAAACGTCTCCCAGCGGAACTCGCCCCGCAGCGCGTTCACGAAGGTGAAGGTGTTCACCACCGAGAGCTGGCCCCGGAAGAGCCAGCCGATGACCAGCAGGGTCAGCAGCAGGAACCCCGTGCGCAGGACGACGAGCAGCCGCGCGCGACGCGCCAGCGCGTCCTGGAAGATCAGGATCAGGGTCAGGCCGGCGAGAAGCACGCCCAGGATGGCGATGTCGAGCGCCCGATCCGCCCAGATGGACTGCCAGATCCCGGCCTCCGGTGCGGGCCCGGCCGGGGCGGGCCGCACGATATACGCCTCCGGCGTTTCATACTCGGCAGTGAAGGTGGTGAACACGCTCTCCAGCGCGCCCACCTGGCGTCGCACCAGCAGCTCCAGCTGCCAGGGCCGGCCCGGGTCGAAGTCGTAACCCTCGCGGATGATGAAAATCTCCTTCTCTCCGAATTCCGGCATTCCTTCCAGCTCGGGGTCCATAAGGCGCTGGTAGTCGGTATCCCGAAACAGGATGGTCTGATCCCCCTGCACCACCTGGATGCGGTCGAAGATGCCGCCGCGGACATAGCCGGAGCCCTTGAAGGAGTAGATCCCGTTGGCCATCAATGCGATGGCGTGTCCACCCTCCCCGAGATCCGCCATGAGCCGCTCATACTCCCGCTGGCCCAGCAGGTTGCGCCCCACCATGGGCGGATTGAGATAGGTGTAGTAGAGGTCGATGAACGTCCCGCAGGGCTCACCCGGCAGGCACTCCGGCTGACCTGTGGAGATGCCGCGTCCCTCGCCCGCCGTCCCCCCGAAGGCCGCCTCCACCTCCTCGCGCTCGATCAGCAATCGGCGGATGGACCCGTCCCCGGTCAGCTGCACCCAGTCGGCGGGCTGGTACAGTTCCTCCCGGACCCGTGCCTGGACCGCGGCGGTGTCGGCTCCGGTCTCGAGAATTCCACGCTCCTCGGCCACGCGCCGAGCCGCGCGCATGATGCTGCGGTTGACCACCTTCACCGTGACCGTGGCGCCGGAGATCGCATCGAGGCTGACGCTGCCTTCCGCCTCCCTTCCGCCCACCTCGATGCGATCGGTGATTGACTTCCCCACGTGCTGGCGGGTGAAGTCGAACAGGCGCTGCTCCGGGATGCCCACCAGCAGGATGGGTTCATGGTGTTCGATGACCTCGGCGCCGGTAATCCTGCCCTCCAGGTCGATTCCGACCAGCACATTGACCGGCTTGCCCGAGTAGGCGGGTATCGGGGCGATGTCCTGGGTACGCAGTACGTACCCCACGATCGCTCCGTTCCGGTAAACCGGCGCCGCGGGCGCTTCACCCTCCACAGGACCAAACCGGTCGGCATCGGGAAAGAACTGTCGGACCTGGGGGTATCGGGCTTCGATCCCCGAAGCGGGAAGTGCCGCGAAGAGGCAGGACGGCGGGAGGATGAACAACAGGCCCCAAATGATGACACCGCGAATGATGCGGCTCGGTTTCTCCCGGTCAGGCAATTTCAGGTGCCCTGAATACATAGCCGACGGCTGCTGAAAAGACCGTGCTGGACGTTGCCGGATATCTGAAAAACTGCAGACGGCGGCTTTTCAGAGCCAGAAAACCCTTTTCGGGTGCAAGCCTTCGCGCCCTCTACAAGTCTAGGCCGGGATCATCGTCTCAGCGAGGTGGCGGGATGAAAATAGGACAGCGCATGGTAGCGCGATTTACCGTCCGGAGCAGGGACCTGATCCGGGTGGAGACTGCCGTACTGTTGGGACGGGCAGCCGCTGGAACGATGCGTTCCGGCGCGGTCAGCGGCCGAACAGTTCGTCTCCTGGTAGTTCAGACCACGGGGTGTGTCTCGACAAAGTGCTTCAGTACCAGCTTGAGCCGCAGGACCCGGTCCCGATCCCCCCGGGACTCGGCCAGCTCGATGTCCTCGACGATGATGCGGCTGATCCGGGGCACCCCCTTCTCCGTATGCACGAGGTAGTTGCCCAGCTCCATTGCCACCATCTCCGGGACATGCTCATGCTCGGCGATGGCATCCACCTCCTCTTCGGTCAGGTCGCACAGTCCCAGGCAGTCTTCAAAGGTCAACATTGTTATCTCCCCGTCTGTCATTCCCGTCGGCGGAACGGGTAGCTAGGCGTCATTGATATCCGAGCCATCAAATTAGAATCTAGGACGATTCGTGTGGGATAGGCAACTGGAGGACTATGGATTCGTTCTGGTAGGAGACAGCTATTGCCAGGACACCTTTCCCCGGCAGCGCTCCACCGGCCTCCCTCACCTTCGGACCTGCACGCCGGTCTCAGCGGGAGGCGATGCCGTTCAGCAGGATATCCATCACCTGCACCGAATAACTCTCAGGGTCATCGGCGTAAGCGACCCCGGACAGGGCCCGCATCACCGTTCGGGACTGGAAGAAGTGGACATTGGCGGCAACCATCAGGCTCGCGATGAGGACCGGGTCGACGTCGGTGCGCAGTTCACTGCGTGACTGCCCTTCCCGGATAACCTCCACCAGCCGGGTGAAGCCGTCGCCCAGCACCCGCTCGGTGAGTTCCTGGCCCCGGCGCAGGTCGCTCTCCAGCACTTCACGGATGATGAGCCTCGAGACCCCCTCGTTGGCCAGGATGTTCTGCAGGTGTTCCCGGGAGATGCCGCGCAGCCGGGCCTCGTAGCCGTCGCGCTCCCCGGCATAGTCGTCCAGCAGTGCCTCGAAGCGGGACACGGCACTGCGCAGGACCGCCAGGTAGAGGGTGTCCTTGGAGCTGAAATGGTGGAAGACGTTGGCCTTGGATACCCCTGCCCGCTCCGCCACCTCGCGTACGGAAACCCCCGCAAAACCCTTGGCGGCGAAGAGTTCGGCGGCGGCGGCGAGGATGGTCTCGCGCCCGGCGGGAGAGGGACTGGCGGCTGCGGACATCAGGGAGAGCTCCACGATCGGAACAACGGAAACCCCGGCATGATACCACCCTCCCCGGCGACGGGTGGCGGCAGTACCGCGGCCATGTGTCCGAGGTGCGGGTTTATCCGCAGATTACGCGGATGACGCAGATTCGCCCGCCTGGATTCGGCGAGGCCCGTTGAGAACCCGTTACCGTGCACGCGGGAATTCTGCCCGGCCGGTAACCGCGGATTGGCGTTGATTTTCGTTGATTCGTCCGATGCGCTGGAGTCCCTCCTGCCATGAGGGGCCTCCGGACCCCTGCCCAGGGCCTGGCGTAAGTCTGCGGTTGATTCAGAAAAACTGAGTCATGGGCGTCTCTGCCGAGTGCTCCTGGAGACCCTATTCAACCCGGACGAAGCGGTAGACGCCGTCGCCGCCCGCCGCCCGGACCAGGCGGCCCTCGGCGTGGAGATAGTTGAGGTGGGCGATGGCCTCGCCCATGGCGAACATGAGCTGGTGGAGATCCAACTGGCGCGGGAAGAGGCGCTCCAGCAGGCCACAGGCGCTCACCGGCTCGCCGCAGGCCGCCAGCACCTGCTCGAGACGTTCGTCGTGGTGGGCGGCGTACTCGTCCAGGCGGGTATGGAGGCCGCGAAACACCCGGCCGTGGGAAGGCAGCACCAGGGTCTCCCCGGGCAGTTCACGGAACGACTCCAGGGAATCCATGAACTGCCGCAGGGGGTTGGCCTCGGGCTCGAAGTGCCAGACGCTCACATTGGTGGAGATGCGGGGCAGAACCTGGTCGCCGGAGATGAGTACGCCGAGTTCCGGACAGTACAGCGTCAGGTGCTCCGGGGCATGGCCCCGGCAGACCCGCAGCAGCCACTCCCGACCGTCGATCCCGATCCGATCGCCCGCCTGCAGCCGGATGTAGCCCCCGGGCAGACCGCGCACGCCGCGGGCATAGGTGTTGCCCCGGGCGACGAAGGCGGCTTCCCGCTCCGAATCCAGGCCGTGCCGGGCGAAGAAGCGCGCCAGCTCCGCCCGGTTCCCGGGCCCCAGGTCGTTGCGCGCCAGGCTGGCGGTCAGGTATTCGGCCTGGGACATGTACAGGGGGGCACCGAAGCGCTCCGTCAGCCAGTCGGCCAGCCCCACATGGTCCGGATGGAAGTGGGTGACGATGACCCGTTTCAGCGGCCGCCCTTCCATCACCGAATCGAACAGCGCCTCCCAGTGGGCCATCACCTCCCCGCCGCCGATGCCGGTATCGACCAGGGTCCACCCGTCGCCGTCGCGCAGCAGCCACAGGTTGATGTGGTCCAGCACGAAGGGAAGCGGCATGCGGACCCAGTACACACCGGGAGCCACTTCCAGTACGCCGCCGTGCTCGGGCGTTGTCGCAAAGGGGTAATCGATGGACGGCATGACCCTGAATCCCTGCTCCGCTGGGTGGGTCAGGAACCATATCCGGGATTTACGTTTACGTAAAGAGGAAGTAGTCTTGGAGTGCCCGCCTGCGAAGCGGATGCAAACGGCAAGGCGACGGGCAGGTAAAAATAATGATTGTCGGGGTCAATCACAACAAAATCATGGAAAAAACCACCTATACCATTACCGAACTGGCCAAGGAGTTCGACGTCACCACCCGGGCCATCCGCTTCTACGAGGACCAGGGTCTGCTCACGCCGCTGCGCGAGGGCCGCCGGCGAGTGTACCGCAAACGGGACCGCGTGCGGCTGAAGCTGATACTGCGCGGCAAGCGCCTGGGCTTCAGTCTGGGCGAGATCAAGGAGCTGTTCGATCTCTACGACAACGCCCCGAGCGAGATACCGCAGCTGCAGCGCTTCATCAACATCCTCGGCGAGCGCAAGGATATCCTGGAGCAGCAGAAACAGGACATCGAGGTGGTGCTGCAGGAGATCACCGCCGTGGAGCGCCAGTGCCGCGACCTGCTCAGTGAAAAGGAGAAGGCGTCGGCCGCCCGCCACCGCAAGACCGCCAAGGCCTGAACCGCGGACGGGCAGGCAGCGGCCGCCCCGACATGGCACCGGGCGCGGCTCCATGACCGTCGACGCCTGCGGATGAGACCGCCCGGCCCGGGGGTCCGGGACGCCATCGGGAACCGCCCCGGAAGCACCGGCCAGACACCTCTCCCCCCACATCCCGCGCAAGCGCAACACCGGACCCGCAAGCCGCGGGGAATCTCCCTCCCCTTGTATTGACGTTTACGTAAACGTCATATAATTTTAGCGGAAATGGTGGCACCGCCACGCCCACCCGGTCGAGAAGAGAGAGTGACATGATCCAGTACCCCAGCCTCAACTTCGGTCTTGGCGAGACGGCGGACATGCTGCGTGACGCGGTGCAGTCCTTCGCCACCGAGGAGATCGCCCCGCGCGCCGCGGACATCGATCGCGCCAACGAGTTTCCCGCCGATCTCTGGCGCAAGCTCGGCGACATGGGCCTGCTGGGCGTGACCGTGGAGGAGGAGTACGGCGGCAGTGCCATGGGCTACCTGGCCCATATCGTCGCCATGGAGGAGATCAGCCGGGCCTCGGCCTCGGTGGGGCTGTCCTACGGCGCCCACTCCAACCTCTGCGTGAACCAGATCCGCCGCAACGGCACGGACGATCAGAAAGCCCGTTACCTGCCGGGGCTGGTCACCGGCGAGCTCGTGGGCGCATTGGCCATGAGCGAGCCGGGCGCCGGATCGGACGTGGTGGGGATGCGCCTGCGGGCGGAGAGAAAGGGCGATCGCTTCGTGCTCAACGGCAACAAGATGTGGATCACCAACGGCCCCGACGCCGACGTGCTGGTGGTCTACGCCAAGACCGACCCCGAGGCCGGGCCGCGGGGCATCACCGCGTTCCTGGTCGAAAAGGGGTTCCCGGGCTTCTCCACCGCGCAGAAGCTGGACAAGCTCGGCATGCGCGGCTCGAACACCTGCGAGCTGGTATTCGAGGATTGCGAGGTTCCGGAGGGGAACGTCCTCGGGGAGCTGAACAAGGGCGTGCGGGTGCTCATGTCGGGACTCGACTACGAGCGGGCCGTGCTGGCGGGAGGTCCGCTCGGGATCATGCAGTCCTGCATGGACACGGTGCTGCCCTACCTGCACGAGCGGGAGCAGTTCGGCCAGGCCATCGGCACCTTCCAGCTGATGCAGGGCAAGCTCGCCGACATGTACACCACCCTGAACGCCTGCCGCGCCTACGTCTACGCCGTGGGCGCCGCCTGCGACCGCGGCGAGACCACCCGCAAGGACGCCGCCGGGGCCATCCTCTACTCCGCCGAGAAGGCCACCTGGATGGCCCTGGAGGCGATCCAGTGCCTCGGCGGCAACGGCTACATCAACGAGTATCCCACCGGCCGCCTGCTGCGGGACGCCAAGCTCTACGAGATCGGCGCCGGCACCTCCGAGATCCGCCGCATGCTCATCGGCCGCGAACTGTTCAACGAAACGGCCTGAGGGATTTTCCCCGGTCGGGAGGTTAACGTGTAAAAAATCTCACCACGAAGGCACGAAGGACACGAAGAAAAGAACCTGACAAACCGCAGATTGACGGTGATTTACGTTTATTGTGCCGACCTTGCCGGGAAGGCACTGCCGGAGGGGAACAACTCGCCGGCTCCAGCCGGTAACTCCGGCAAACAGCACTCGATGCCTGACCTGAAATCAACGTCAATCAACGCCAATCTGCGGTTGATAGTTTTTAAGTCTTTCTTCGTGTCCTTCGTGCCTTCGTGGTGAAAAGTTTTAGAACCGGACAAGGAGCGGAATGATGCAGAACGACCCGGTGGTGATTGTCGGCTACGCCCGCACGCCCATGGGCGGCTTCCAGGGCGAGCTGGCGCCGCTGACGGCGCCCGATCTCGGGGCCGCGTCCATCCGCGCCGCGGTGGAGCGCGCGGGGATCCAGCCCGGCGCGGTGGACGAGGTGATCATGGGCTGCGTGCTGCCGGCCGGCATGGGCCAGGCGCCCGCGCGGCAGGCGAGCCTGGGCGCCGGCCTGCCGCTGGGCACCGGCTGCACCACGGTCAACAAGATGTGCGGCTCGGGGATGAAGGCGGCCATGCTGGCCCACGACCTGCTGCTCGCCGGCAGCGCCGCGGTGATGGTGGCCGGCGGCATGGAGAGCATGAGCAACGCCCCCTACCTGCTGCCCAAGGCCCGGGCCGGGCTGCGCATGGGCCACGGCGAGGTGAAGGATCACATGTTCCTCGACGGACTCGAGGACGCCTACGACAAGGGCCGGCTGATGGGCACCTTCGCCGAGGAGTGCGCCGACAAGTACGGCTTCACCCGCGAGCAGCAGGACAACTTCGCCATCACCTCCCTGAAGCGGGCCCAGCAGGCCATCGAGGACGGCAGCTTCGAGCGTGAGATCACCCCGGTGACGCTGGCCACCCGCCAGGGCGAGGTGGTGATGGAGCGGGACGAGCAGCCCTTCAAGGCGCGCATCGAGAAGATCCCCACCCTGCGGCCGGCCTTCCGCAGGGACGGCACGGTCACCGCCGCCAACTCCAGCTCCATCTCCGACGGCGGCGCGGCGCTGGTGCTGATGCGCCAGTCCGAGGCGGAGCGCCGCGGCCTGGCCCCGCTGGCGCGCATCCTCGGTCACGCCACCCACGCCCAGGAGCCGGCCTGGTTCACCACCGCCCCGGTGTTCGCCATGGGCAAGCTGCTCGAACGCACCGGCTGGAGCCCCGCCGAGGTGGATCTCTACGAGGTGAACGAGGCCTTCGCCGTGGTCACCATGGCCGCCATGGAGGAGCTCGCCCTCCCCCACGACAAGGTCAACGTCCACGGCGGCGCCTGCGCCCTGGGCCACCCCATCGGCGCCAGCGGCGCCCGCATCATGGTCACCCTGCTGGCGGCCCTGGAAAAGTACGACCTGAAGCGCGGCATGGCCAGCCTCTGCATCGGCGGCGGCGAAGCCACCGCCATCGCCATCGAGCGGTTTTGACCGGAGAACCCAATGAACCGCAGATTTGCGTGGATTGGCGTTGACTGGATTTCGAAGACCCGTGCGTTCCCGTAGCGACAACCGGGACGCCCCGTGCACTGTGTCAGGTTTTCAGTCCCTTCCGCATCGATTGCACTACGCTCATGCGGACAGAGGACATTCACGTAAATCAACGTCAATCTGCGGTTAATCGATACAGGAAATCCGAAAATGATCCTGACCGAAGAGCAGCGGATGATCCGGGACATGGCGCGGGAGTTCGCGCGGGACCGGCTGGCGCCCTTCGCGCCGGAGTGGGACCGCACGGGCGAGTTCCCGGCCGGGGCGCTGCGGGAGATGGGTGAGCTCGGGTTCATGGGCATGGTCGTGCCGCCGGAGTGGGACGGGGCCGGGGCCGATTTCGTCTCCCTGGCCCTGGCGCTGGAAGAGATCGCCGCCGGCGACGGGGCCTGCTCCACCATCGTCAGCGTGCAGAACTCGGTGGTCTGCGGCCCGCTGCTGAAGTTCGGCAGCGAGGAGCAGAAGGCACGCTTCCTGCGTCCGCTCGCCCGCGGCGAGCAGCTCGGCTGCTTCTGCCTCACCGAGCCCCAGGCGGGCTCCGACGCCGCCGCGCTGCGCACCCGGGCCGTGCGCGACGGCGACCACTACGTCCTCAACGGGGTGAAGCAGTTCATCACCTCCGGGAAGCATGCGGACGTGGCCATCGCCTTCGCCGTCACCGACCCGGCCGCCGGCAAGAAGGGCATCAGCGCCTTCGTGATCCCCACCGACACCCCCGGCTACCAGGTGGCGCGGGTGGAGGAGAAGAGCGGCCAGCACGCCTCCGACACCTGCCAGGTGATTTTCGAGGACCTGCGCCTGCCAGGCGCACTGCGCCTCGGCGCGGAAGGCCAGGGCTACCGCATCGCGCTCGCCAACCTGGAGAGCGGCCGCATCGGCATCGCCGCCCAGTCGGTGGGCATGGCCCGCGCGGCCCTGGAGGCGGCGCTCACCTACGCCCGCGAGCGGGAGGCCTTCGGGCGGCCCATCATCGGGCACCAGGCCGTGGCCTTCCGCCTCGCGGACATGGCCACCCGCATCGAGGCGGCCCGGCAGCTGGTGCTGCACGCCGCGGCGCTGCGCGATGCCGGCGCGCCCTGCCTCAAGGAGGCCTCCATGGCCAAGCTGTTCGCCTCGGAGATGGCCGAGCAGGTCTGCTCCGCCGCCATCCAGGTGCACGGCGGCTACGGCTACCTGCGCGACTTCCCCGTGGAGCGCATCTGGCGCGACGTGCGCGTGACCCAGATCTACGAAGGCACCAGCGACGTCCAGCGCCTGGTCATCGCCCGTGCTTTGGCGGACGAGTGAGTTAAAACCAGTTAACCGCAGATTTGCATTATTAACACTGATTTTTCAGGGACGAAGCGATCAGCATACAGGAGGCGCCTGCTCTGGCTGCAGGCGATGCCAAGCGTTCTGCCCAGGCCATCCGGGGAATCAACGTCAATCAACGTCAATCAACGTCAATCTGCGGTTAATAAAAAAGGTCATCATCAATGACAGTTCTGCAGAGCAAGGTGGATACCCGCTCGGAGGCGTTCCGGGGCAACGCGGCGGCGATGGAGGCGCTAGTGGCGGACCTGCGCGCGAAGGTGGCGCAGGTGAAGCTCGGCGGCGGGGAGCGGGCGCGGGAGAAGCACCTGGCCCGGGGCAAGCTGCTGCCCCATGAGCGGGTGCGGCGGCTGCTGGACGTGGGGTCGCCGTTCCTGGAGCTCTCCCAGCTCGCCGCCTGGGACATGTACGGCAACGAGGTGCCCGGCGCGGGCATCATCACCGGCGTGGGCCGCATCATGGGCCGCGAGTGCATGGTGGTGGCCAACGACGCCACGGTGAAGGGCGGCACCTACTACCCCATGACCGCCAAGAAGCACCTGCGCGCCCAGGCCATCGCCGAGGCCTGCCGCCTGCCCTGCATCTACCTGGTGGACTCGGGGGGAGCCTACCTGCCGTTGCAGGACGAGGTGTTCCCCGACCGCGACCACTTCGGGCGCATCTTCTTCAACCAGGCCAACCTCTCCGCCCAGGGCATTCCCCAGGTGGCGGTGGTGATGGGCTCCTGCACCGCCGGCGGCGCCTACGTGCCGGCCATGTCCGACGAGAGTGTCATCGTGAAGGGCCAGGGCACCATCTTCCTCGGCGGCCCGCCGCTGGTGAAGGCGGCCACCGGCGAGGTGGTGACCGCGGAGGAACTGGGCGGGGCCGATGTCCATGCGAAGGTCTCCGGCGTGACCGATCACTACGCCCTGAACGATCTCCACGCGCTGGAGCTGACCCGCGGCATCGTCAGCCACTTCAACACCGTCAAGGCCCCGCAGATCGACCTGCGCGAGCCGGTGGCGCCGAACTACGACCCGCGGGAGATCTACGGCGTGGTGCCCGCCGACCCGCGCAAGCCCTACGACGCCCGCGAGATCATCGCGCGCATCGTCGACGGCAGCGAGCTCGACGAGTTCAAGCCTCTCTACGGAGCCACCCTGGTCACCGGTTTCGCCCGCATCCACGGCTACCCGGTCGGCATCGTGGCCAACAACGGCATCCTGTTTTCCGAGTCGGCGCTCAAGGGCGCCCACTTCATCGAGCTGTGCAGCCAGCGCGGCATCCCGCTGGTGTTCCTGCAGAACATCACCGGCTTCATGGTGGGGCGCAAGTACGAGGCCGGTGGCATCGCCAAGGACGGGGCGAAGATGGTCACCGCCGTGTCCGCCACCCGGGTGCCCAAGTTCACGGTCATCGTCGGCGGCAGCTTCGGCGCCGGCAACTACGGCATGTGCGGCCGCGCCTACGATCCCCGCTTCCTGTGGATGTGGCCCAACGCCCGCATCTCGGTGATGGGCGGCGACCAGGCCGCCAACGTGCTCGCCCAGGTGCGCCGGGACAGCATGGAAGCGCGCGGAGAGCAGTGGTCGCCCGAGGACGAGGAGTCCTTCAAGGCGCCGATCCGGGCCCGGTACGAAACCCAGGGCCATCCCTACTACGCCAGCGCGAGGCTCTGGGACGACGGCATCATCGACCCCGCCGAGACCCGCACCGTCCTGGCCCTGGGCCTGTCCGCCGCCCTCAACGCCCCCATCGAGCCGACCCGCTTCGGCGTGTTCCGGATGTAGCGTGCACGCACGTCCGGGGACGTTTATCAACTGTCCGCAGATTACGCGGATTACGCAGATTGTTATCGGAAAACCCGAATGGATGCACCGGCAAGGAGTCACCTGAGACGTCAAGGGCCATGTCCGCGTCGGACGACCACGGGATCCTGATTTCCACCGGACAGGTCCAAACGGTACAAAACAGAATCTGCGTAATCCGCGTAATCTGCGGATAATCAGAAACGAAGTGAGGGGTGGAGATGAGCGAAGAGACGGTGAAGGTGGCGGTGGAGAAGGGGGTGGCGTCGGTGACGCTGAACCGCCCGGCGGTGCACAACGCCTTCGACGACGCCCTCATCGCCCGGCTCACCGAGGCGCTGCGCGAGGTCGGGGAGGATCCCGGGGTGCGGGTGGTGGTGCTGCGCGGGGCCGGCAAGAGCTTCTCCGCCGGGGCGGATCTCAACTGGATGCAGCGCATGGCCGGCTACTCGCGCACCCAGAACCTGGCCGATGCCATGGGGCTGGCGCAGCTGCTGCACACGCTGGACACCCTCCCCCGCCCCACCATCGCGGCCGTCCACGGCGCGGCCTTCGGCGGCGGCGTGGGACTGGTGGCCGCCTGCGACATCGCCGTGGCCGCCGAAACGGCCGCCTTCAGCCTGTCGGAGGTCCGCCTCGGCCTCATCCCCGCGGTCATCAGCCCCTATGTGGTGGCGGCCATCGGCGCACGCCAGGCGCGGCGCTACTTTCTCACCGCCGAGCGGTTCGACGCCGGGGAGGCGCGGCGCTTGGGGCTGGTGCACGAGGTGACGACGCCGGAGGCGCTGGAGGCGCGGGTGACGGCCATCGCCACGGAGCTCCTGCGCGGCGGCCCGGGGGCCATCGGCGCGGCCAAGAACCTGGTGGCCGCCGTGGCCGGCCGGCCGGTGGACACGGCGCTCATGGCGGACACCGCCCGGCGCATCGCCGACATCCGTGCCGGCGAGGAGGCGCGCGAGGGGGTGGGCGCGTTCCTGGAGAAGCGGAAACCACGGTGGTTCCCGGAGTGAATCGCGGCAGGCGCCGGTGCCCTCCGCGGCGCGCATATCCGCTCCACCGGTATATCCCGGGGATCGCAGCAGGGGTGATGAGATCGGCCGTACGCCACCGACAGGCACGAGTCCACAGCCACAGGGACACCCAATGTTCCACACCATCCTGATCGCAAATCGCGGCGAGATCGCCTGCCGCATCGCCCGCACCGCGCGGCGCCTCGGCATCCGCACGGTGGGCGTCTACTCGGAGGCCGACGCCGGCGCGCTGCACGTGGCGCTGTGCGACGAGGCCCACCTCATCGGCCCGCCCGCGGCGCGCGAGAGCTACCTGGACGCCGGGCGCATCCTGGCCGTGGCCCGGGCCAGCGGCGCGGAGGCCATCCATCCCGGCTACGGCTTCCTGTCGGAGAATGCCGAGTTCGCCGAGGCCTGCGCCGCGGCCGGCGTCGTCTTCATCGGCCCGCCGGCCGCGGCCATCCGCGCCATGGGTGACAAGAGCCGCGCCAAGGCCCTCATGGAGCGGGCCGGCGTGCCGCTGGTGCCGGGCTACCACGGCGAGGACCAGTCGCCCGCGGTCCTGGCGCGGGAGGCCGCCGCCCTCGGCTACCCGGTGTTGCTGAAGGCGTCCGCAGGCGGCGGCGGCAAGGGCATGCGCATCGTGCGCGACGCCGCGGAGCTGGAAGCGGCGGCCGCCTCGGCGCGGCGCGAGGCCCGCGCGGCCTTCGGCGACGACCGGCTGCTGGTGGAGCGCTACCTGGAGCGGCCGCGCCACATCGAGGTACAGGTGTTCGCCGACACCCACGGCGGCGTGGTGCACCTGTTCGAGCGCGACTGCTCGGTGCAGCGCCGCCACCAGAAGGTGGTGGAGGAGGCCCCGGCCCCGGGCATGGCGCCGGCGCGACGCCGGGAGATGGGCGCGGCGGCCTGCGCCGCGGCCCGCGCCATCGGCTACGTGGGCGCGGGCACGGTGGAGTTCATCGCCGACCCGGCGGGCAGCTTCCATTTCATGGAGATGAACACCCGGCTGCAGGTGGAGCACCCGGTGACCGAGTTCGTCACCGGCCAGGACCTGGTGGAGTGGCAGCTGCGGGTGGCCGCCGGCGAGCCGCTGCCCGCCGCCCAGGAGGCGCTGGAGATCAACGGCCACGCCTTCGAGGCGCGCATCTACGCCGAGGACCCGGCCCGCGACTTCCTTCCCGCCACCGGCACCCTCGATCACCTGCAGCTGCCCGCGGAGGATGCCCACGTGCGCCTGGACACCGGGGTGCGCAGCGGCGACACCATCTCCCCCCACTACGATCCCATGCTGGCCAAGCTCATCGTCTGGGGCGAGGACCGCGACGACGCCCTGCGGCGGCTGCGGCGCGCCCTGGGCGAAAGCCACGCCGTGGGCGTCACCACCAACCTGGGCTTCCTCCGCGACCTCGCCGCCCACCCCGCCTTCGCCCGGGGCGAGCTCGACACCGGCTTCATCGACCGCCACCGCACCGAGCTGTTCCAGCCCTCCGCGCCGGTCCCGGACCGGGTGCTGGCCATCGCCGCGCTGGCCGAGCTGCTGCGGGTGGAAGCCCGGGCCGGGGCCTGCCAGGCGCTGTCCCGGGACCCCTGGTCGCCCTGGCACGCGGTGACCGGCTGGCGACTCAACGATGACAACCACCACACCCTCGCCTTCCTGGACGGCGAGCACGAGGTGACGGTGAACGCCCATTTCCGCCCCGGCCATTTCCTGCTCGAGCTCCCGGGCGGCCCCATGGCGGTGCGCGGAGAGGCGACCGGCGACGGCGCGGTGCTCGCCGACCTGGACGGGGTGCGCCTACGCGCCGGCGTGGTCCGGGTGGGAGAGACCCTGGACATCCTCTGCAACGGGGCCAGCCATCGGCTGCGGGTTCATGATCCGGTGGCGGCGGCCCTGCCCGCCGAGGGCGGGGGCGGTGGACTCACCGCGCCCATGCCCGGGACGATCATCGCGGTGCTGGTCGAGACCGGCGAACCGGTGCGCCGGGGCGCACCGCTGCTGGTGATGGAGGCGATGAAGATGGAACACACCATCACCGCCGAGACCGACGGGGTGGTGGGCGTCATCCGCTTCGCGGTCGGCGACCAGGTGCAGGAGGGGGCCGAGCTGCTGGTGCTGGAGACCGGGGAGGCGACCGATGAACCTGCCTGAACGGGTGCGCATCGTCGAGGTGGGGCCGCGGGACGGCCTGCAGAACGAGCCCGGGGCGGTCCCGGTCGCGGTCCGGGTGGAGCTGGTGGACCGTCTCAGCGCGGCCGGTCTGCCGGCGGTGGAGGCGGGCAGCTTCGTCTCACCCCGGTGGGTGCCGCAGATGGCCGACACCGACCGGGTGCTGGCGGGCATCACCCGCCGGCCCGGCACCGCCTACCCGGTGCTGGTGCCCAACGCCCGGGGGCTGGAGGCGGCGCTGGCGGCCGGAGCGGAGGAGATTGCCGTTTTCGCGGCCGCCTCCGAGACTTTCTCGCGCAAGAACATCAACTGCTCCATCGCCGAGAGCCTGGAGCGCTTCGCGCCGGTGTGTGACACGGCCAGGCAGCGGGGGCTGCGGGTCCGCGGCTATGTCTCCTGCGTGCTCGGCTGTCCCTACGAGGGTTACGTGGACCCCGCCGTCGTGGCCCGGGTGGCCGCCGACCTGGCGCAGCTCGGCTGCTACGAGATCTCCCTCGGGGACACCATCGGCGTGGGCACGCCGCTGCGGGCCCGGCAGATGGTGGAGGCGGTGGCGCAGCGGGTGCCACTGGAACGGCTGGCGGTCCATTTCCACGACACCTACGGCCAGGCGCTCGCCAACCTGTTCGCCGTGCTCGAGCTCGGGGTTTCGGTCATCGACAGTTCGGTGGGTGGGCTCGGCGGCTGTCCCTATGCCCGGGGTGCCTCCGGCAACGTGGCCACCGAGGACGTGGTCTACATGCTCGACGGACTCGGCATCGCCACGGGCGTGGACCTGGGCGCGGTGGTGGCGACCGCCCGCTTCATCAGCGGTCACCTCGACCGCCCGCCCGCCTCCCGCGTGGCCCGCGCCTGGCGCACGGAGTGAAGGCACCCCGCAGCTGCCACGGAACATTCACACCCTCCCCTCCCGGTAGTGCTACAGTTAGTGTGCCATTGATCACCGGCAACCGGTGACTGGCAACCCGACATTTCGCAGTTGGGCGGCTGCAGGCATTGCACGACCGGGGGTCTCCCTGAATCCGTCGACGGGCCACAGTCCGCCTGGCCACAGATAGCCAACAGCGGGAGCCGCGTCCATGGCGACCCTGCGAAGCCCGGTTTGCGCCTGCCTGTGCGCCCTGCTGCTGCCCGTTGCGGCCGGCGCCGGGCAGGCCATCGCACCCGAGGGAGGTACGACGATGACCTTCACGCTCTCTTCCACCGCTTTTACCCACGGAGAGGCGATCCCGGTCCGCTATACCTGCGACGGCGAGGATGTCTCCCCGCCCCTGGCCTGGTCGGATCTGCCCGAGGGAACGGCCAGCCTGGTGCTCATCGTGGACGACCCGGACGCCCCCGATCCGAAGGCGCCGCGGATGACCTGGGTTCACTGGCTGATCTACAACCTCTCCACCCGCCTGACGGAACTGCCGGAGGCCGTCGACGAGGAGACCCTGCCCAACCACACCGGCCAGGGGCTCAACGACTGGAAGCGCACCGGCTACGGCGGACCCTGCCCGCCAGTGGGACGCCACCGCTATTTCCACAAGCTCTACGCCCTGGACGTCACCCTGCCCGATCTCGGCACCCCCACCAAGACCAAGCTGGAGGGCGCCATGCAGGGCCACATCCTCGGCAAGGCCGAGCTCATGGGCACTTACGAAAAATCACGGTAGAACTTTTTTTATCCGCAGATTACGCAGATTACGCAGATTTATCTGTTTGCCAGTTGACGGGATCGCGTGAAAATCCTGACCACTGCGTCGATGAAACTGCCTATGGCATTCGCCGAATTGGCGCGTGGTATTGTCGACGGGACGCTTCCCCGCCTTTCAGGTTAATCTGCGTAATCTGCGTAATCTGCGGATATAACAAAGTGCATCAGCGGAAGCCGATACATGCACAATGCTTCCGGTTGTGTGGATTCCCGAGTGGTCCGGGTGTAGAATTTTGCGGTGCAATAATCTGTCTTGTTCACCGCAGGAATCGAACCATGCCGCTGCCCTCCCCGCCCAGCCCGCGCAAGCTCGCCCACACCCGCACCGTCACCTGCCGCGGCTACGAGCGGGAGGACGGGCTGTGGGATATCGAGGGACACCTGGTGGACACCAAGCCCTTCTCCTTCCCCAACCGGGATCGGGGCGGGCGCATCAACGCCGGGGAGGCGATCCACGAGATGTGGGTGCGGCTCACCATCGATCTCGACCTGCATGTCCATGACGCGGTGGCGGTGACGGATGCCTCCCCCTACCGGATCTGCCCCGAGGCGACGGCGACCTTCCAGCGCATCGTGGGACTGCGCATCGGCCCGGGCTGGAACCGCAAGGTCAAGGAGCGGCTCGGCGGCGCCGAGGGCTGCACCCACGTCACCGAGCTCCTGGGCCCGCTCGCCACCACCGCCTACCAGACCCTCTGGCCCGCCCGGGAAAAGCGCGAGGAGGGCAGCAAGGTGCGCGGCAACCGGAAGGCCATCCTCGACACCTGCCACGCCCTGCGCAGCGACGGCCCCGTGGTCAAGCTCCACTGGCCCGAGCTCTACCGCCCCTCCGGGGAGCCCGACCAGGCCGCTTCCTGATTGTTTATCCGCAGATTACGCGGATTACGCAGATTCTTTTTCCGGCAACCTGAGACCTTCGTGCAACTTTCCGGGTGTCCGGCTCACGGGGAGTTGTCCCCGATACAACCCTTCCAGGAAGGCTGGTGGCTGTGGCCTGGCGTGCTTGATCACGGTCAGAGTTTTGCCGCTCTTTCGGTCTAATCAGCGTAATCTGCGGATAAATCCATAACTGTCTGAGCTCAGAACCAACTCTCGTCGTGGGCCATGAGGGGGGCGGCGCCGGCGCGGATGGCGGCATCCAGCGCCAGGTTCTGGGGCAGGATGCGCTGCATGTAGAAGCGGCCGGTGGCGAGCTTGGCGCGGTAGAAGCCACCCTCCTCCCCGTCCTGCTTGTTGACGGCGACCGCGGCCATGCGGGTCCAGAGCCAGGCGAGGATGGTCAGGGCGGTGAGGCGCAGGTAGTCCACCGCGGCGGCGCCCAGCTCCTCGGGGTTCTCTCCGGCCCGCGTCCTGAGCCAGTCCGTGAGCGCGCGCAGGCGCGCCACCTCCGCCGCCAGCGGCCCGACGAACTCCGCCAGCGCCGCCTCCTCGAGGTGGGCGGACACCGTCTCCTCCATGAGGGCGAAGAGCCGCTCCGGCAGCCGGCCGTCGTGCAGGTAGAGCTTGCGCCGCACCAGGTCCAGCGCCTGGATGCCGTTGGTGCCCTCGTAGATGGAGGCGATGCGGGCGTCGCGCACGTACTGCTCCATGCCCCACTCGCGGATGTAGCCGTGGCCGCCCAGCACCTGCAGGCAGTGGTTGGCGGCCTCGAAGCCGTAGTCGGTGAAGAAGGCCTTCACCACGGGCGTGACCAGCGCCACCAGGTCCTCCGCCGCCTCCCGCGCCTCCGGCTCCGGGTGGTGGCGGGAGAGATCGATCTGCATCGCCGTCCAGCCGGCCAGGGCCCGCGCTCCCTCGTTGCAGGCCCGCGCCGTGAGCAGCATGCGCCGCACGTCCGGGTGGACGAGAATGGAGTCGGCCGCCTGCTCCGGCTGCCTCGGCCCGGACAGCGCCCGGCTCTGCAGCCGCTCGCGGGCGTATGCGGCGGCGTTCTGGTAGGCCACCTCGGCCAGCCCCAGCCCCTGGATGCCGATGGCCAGGCGCTCGGTGTTCATCATGGTGAACATGCAGGCCACGCCCTTGTGGGGCTCGCCCACCAGCCAGCCGGTGGCGCCGTCGAAGTTCATCACGCAGGTGCTGGAGGCGCGGATGCCCATCTTGTGCTCCAGCGCCCCGCAGGCCACGGCGTTGCGCTCCCCCGGATTGCCGTCGCCGTCGGGCAGGAACTTCGGCACCAGGAACAGGCTCAGCCCCTTGATGCCGGGCGGGGCGTCGGGCAGCCGCGCCAGCACCAGGTGGACGATGTTCTCCGCCAGGTCGTGCTCGCCGCTGGTGATGAAGATCTTGGTGCCGGTGATGCGCCAGGCGCCGTCCTCCGCCGGTTCCGCACGGGTGCGAAGCAAGCCGAGATCGGTGCCCGCATGGGGCTCTGTGAGGCACATGGTGCCGCTCCACTCCCCGCTCACCAGGCGCGGCAGGTAGAGCCGGCGGAGCGCCTCGGGGCCATGGGCGCGCAGGGCATGGTAGGCGCCCCGGGTCAGGCCCGGGTAGAGGCTGAAGGAGACGTTGGCCGAACAGAGCATCTCCTCCACCATGAAGCCCAGGGTCTCGGGCAGGCCCTGGCCGCCGTAGTCGGGATCGCAGGCGAGCCCGGTCCAGCCCCCCCCGCACCAGGTCCGGTAGGCCTCCGGGAAGCCCGCCGGCGTGCGCACCGCGCCCTCCTCGAGCCGGCAGCCCTCGACGTCACCGGCCTGGTTGAGGGGAAACAGCACCCCCTCGCAGACCTTCGCCCCCTCTTCCAGCACCGCCTCCACCAGGTCGGCGCTCGCCTCGGCGAAGGGCTCGAGCGCGGTCAGCCGCCGGTCGGCCTCCAGCAGTTCGGTGTAGACGAAGCGCATATCGCGCAGGGGGGCACGATAGGTGGGCATGGGCATCTCCTTGTGCGGCCGTGTCGCATTGCATCAGGCCCGATTTTCCATTACGTTTACGTTAACGTCAATGTAGCAAGCCCGACGCCTCACCCGGTCGCCGCCACCCGGGTGTCCGAACGCAAACCCCCGGAGAAAGGTGCCCCATGAGCGTGGAAGACGGGATGAACGCGGCGACCTTCCAGCGCATCATCGACGAGGCGCTGCCCTTCGCCAGCGACATGGAGATGGAGGTGGTGCACCTGTCCCCGGGCAACATCACCCTGCGCATGCCCTGCCGCGACAACGCCCTGCGCCCGGGCGGCACCATCTCCGGACCGGCGATGATGGGGCTCGCCGATACCGCCATGTACGGGCTTTGGTGTACTGTTTCACCCTTGGCGGCGCTTTCAGCGAGTCTCTGGCTGGTCAGATGCAAGGCGCGCTCGCGCAGGAATGGCAGGTCCCTTTCAAGAGAGCGCAACGCCGCAGATGTCCGGCCAGCGGCTCGCCCGAAGGGAGCCCCCCAGGAACGCCAATGCTGCGTTGCAGTCCTTGCCAAGGGCGCGCCATTGCCTGCGGACTGCGCCTTGCCTTGGCGTTCCTGGGGGGCTCTGAAAGCACCGTCAAGGGTGAAACAGTACACCAGTTGAGCCGACTGCCCGACGCCGCGGGCGCCGTCACCACCAGCCTGACCATCAACTTCCTGCAGAAACCCGCGGCCGTGGACCTGCTCGCCGAGGGCCAGGTGCTCAAGCTCGGCCGCCGCCTGGCGGTGATGGAGGTGAGCCTCTACTCCGTGGGCCGCCCCGACCCCGTCGCCCACGTCACCGGCACCTACGCGCTGCCGCCTTCCTGATCCACACGTGTACACGGAACACTTTCAACCGCAGATTGACGTTAATTCACGTTAATCTGCGGTCAAATGAACAATCACCCCCGCCAGAACGGCTTGCGGGCCTCCTGCTCGGCGTCGACACGGCTGAGGCCGATGTCGCGCAGGAGATAATCGTCGAGGCGGGCCAGCTGGCGGCGCTGGCGGGCGCGCTGGTTCCATTCCAGCAGCAGGACGATCCCCCGATGCAGGACTCGCGTGGCGGATTCCGCCGCGCCCGACCACCACCCCCGGCGGGACTGCATTTCCAGGACTCGAACGTTCATGGCGTCTACCTCGCTGTGTCCGTGTTGCGTTCGAGGCCTACGCTAGGGCGGCACGCCCGATCCGATCCAATCGTTTTTCAGGAACCCACCCTTCAGGAATCGTGATTGCCGCTTCCGCGATTCCTGTGCCATATTCCGGACTGTCCCCTCTTTCCGACCGGTCAGGCAGCCATGGATTTCCATCACCTGCGGACGTTCGTTGCGGTGGCCGAGGAAGGCAATCTCACCCGCGCCTCCGAACGGCTGTTCACCAGCCAACCCGCCATCAGCGCCCATATCAAGGCGCTCGAGGAGGAGCTCGGCGTTACGCTGTTCGAACGGACCCCCAGGGGGATGGTGCTCACCCGCGGCGGGGAGCGGCTGCTGGCGCAGGCGCGGGACGCGCTGGACGCCCTGGGGCGGGTGAGCCAGACGGCGCGCTCCATCCAGGGCAAGGTGCTCGGCACCGCCCGCATCGGTCTCAACACCGACTCACGCTACCTGCGCGTCCCCGAGCTCCACGGCGGCCTGGCCGGGGAACATCCCGACCTGGTCCTGGAGCTGATCCAGAACATCTCCGGCTGCATCGTGGAGGACATCCGCGGCGGCAGGCTGGAGGCCGGATTTTTCTTCGGTTTGCCCGCCGCCGGCGACATCACCACGCTGAAGCTGCGGGAGGCCCGCCTGCGCATCGCGGCGCCCGCCGCCTGGCGCGACCGCGTGCTGGACGCCGACTGGGAGGCACTGGCCACACTGCCCTGGATCTTCCCCACCGAGCAGTGTCCCTACATCGACCTGATGCGATCCCTGTTTCCCGCCGGGGGACCGCAGCCCTGCAAGGTGGTGGTGGCTTCCGGGGAATCGGCCATGAACACTCTCGTCCGCTCCGGCGCCGGGCTCACCCTCATCCGCGAAGACGAGGCGGACGAGGGGCTGGCCGACGGCAGCCTCCTGTTGCTGGAAGGGCACGTCTACACGCTCCCGCTGTGCTTCGGCTACCCCGCCCGCCGTGCCGGCGATCCCCTGACCCGCGCCCTGGTGGATGCCGTCCGCACCACCTGGAACCTGGAGGCGGACGTGCCGGCCGCCACCGATGCGGTTTGAGCCTTCTTTATTAACCGCAGATTGACGTCGATTGACGTGGATTATTCCCGGACCTGATGGTTCGATCCGGGCATCTGATCGCCACTTGAAAACTGGATCCCTCGCTCTCTCCGTTCACGGCAGCGATATGAGAAGGCTTCAGATTTGGTTCAACAATCAACGCAAATCAACGTCAATCTGCGGTTAACCAGTCCCTTCCCCTTACTGGGCGAGACTCTCGAGGCGTGGGATGGGGTCGGCGGGCGCGTAGCGGCCGCGTTCGTCGCGGGCGAGGCCGGAGAGGGCGATCTCCGGGTCGTGGGTGTAGAAGATCCGGCCGCCGCGCTCCTGGAGCTCTGCGAACAGCGCCTGCTTCTCGTCGATGACCCGTTCGGGGAAGCGGTCGTAGCCCATGGTCACGGGCAGGTGGACCCAGGGGGTGCCGGGGACGAGGTCGGCGGCGAACACCACCGGGCCGGCGGGCATGTCGATTTCGGTGAGCAGCATGCCGGGCGTGTGGCCGTCGCTGGTGCGGAAACGGAATCCCGGTCCCAGGGTTTCGGTGCCCTCCCCGCTCACCACCTCCAGGCGCCCGCTCGCGGCGAGCAGCCCGGCGAGTTCGGGGATGAAGGAGGCCCGATCGCGGGGATGGGGCGCCAGCGCCCGCTCCCAGGCCCGCGCGCCCACCACGTAGGTGGCGTTGGGAAAGAGCAGCCGGTGCGGCTCCCCCTCCGCCCACGGCGCCAGCAGGCCGCCGGCATGGTCGAAGTGCAGGTGGGAGAGCACCACCGCGTCGATCCCGTCGTGGGTAAGGCCGGCTTCGGCCAGCGAGTCGAGCAGCACGTGCCGGGCCTCGATCACGCCGTAGCGCTCCCGCAGCCGCGGCTCGAAGAAGGCCCCGATGCCGGTCTCCAGCAGGATGTTGCGCCCCCCCTCCCGCACCAGCAGCGCGCGGCAGGCCAGCTCCACCCGGTTCTCCCCGTCCGGGGCGTACCAGCGGCTCCACTGCCCCCGCGCCGCGTTGCCGAACATCGCCCCGCCGTCGAGCCGCTGCCGGTTCCCTTCCAGTGATGTCAACGTGCGCTGGTTCATTGATCAGTTTTGATTTGTCCGCAGATTACGCAGATTACGCAGATTATTTTGATACTTTGAACTGCCGGGTAAGGTTCACCTGACGTTCTTCCGCTTCACGAGCACCATTCAATACGGCTGTTTCCAGGCAGGTCACCTCACGCAGATGATTTCAATGCACCCTGGCCCTATCTGAAGTCAATCTGTGTAATCTGCGTAATCTGCGTAATCTGCGGATAATAATCACCCTCACATGTTCGGGTAGTTGGGGCCGCTGCCGCCCTCGGGGACGGTCCAGAGGATGTTCTGGGTGGGGTCCTTGATGTCGCAGGTCTTGCAGTGGACGCAGTTGGCGGCGTTGATCTGCAGCCGGGGGCCGCTCTCATCGTCCACGATTTCGTAGACGCCGGCCGGGCAGTAGCGCTGCTCCGGCGCACCGTACTCGGCCAGGTTGACCCGGATGGCCGCCTCCGGGTCCCGGAGCCGGAGGTGATCCGGCTGGGACTCCTCGTGGGCGGTGTTGGCCAGGTAGACCGAGGAGAGGCGATCGAAGGTGAGGACCCCGTCGGGTTTCGGGTATTCGATGACGGGCATCCCGGCGGCGCGCCTCAGCCGGGCATGATCCGCGCCGTGGTGGCGCAGGGTCCAGGGGGCGCGGCCACGGAACAGCCAGGTATCCAGGGCGCTGTAGGCGATGCCGCCCCACAGCCCCCAGCGGAAGGCGGGGCGGATGTTGCGCACCCGGTTCAGCTCCTCCCAGACCCAGGTTCCGCGCAGACGTTCGGGATAGTCCCCGATCTCGGCGCCGCCGCCGGCGTCGCCGCAAAGCGCGTCGAACAGCGCCTCGGCGGCCACCATGCCCGATTTCATCGCCGTGTGGATGCCCTTGATCTTGGCCACATTGAGAAAGCCGGCGCCGTCCCCCGCCAGCGCCCCGCCCGGGAAGGCGAGCTTCGGAATCGACTGCAGCCCGCCTTCCGACAGCGCGCGGGCGCCGTAGCTGACGCGGCGCCCGCCGGCGAAGGTGTCGCGGATGGCCGGGTGGGTCTTGAACCGCTGGAACTCCTCGAAGGGGCTGAGGTGGGGATTCTCGTAGTCGAGCCCCACCACGAACCCCACCGCCACCAGGTTCTCCTCCAGGTGATAGAGGAAGGAGCCGCCGTAGGTGCGGATGTCGAGGGGCCAGCCGACGGTGTGGATCACGGTGCCGGGCCGGTGGCGCTCCGGAGCCACTTCCCACAATTCCTTGATGCCGATGCCGTAGGTCTGGGGCCCAGCGTCCTCGCGAAGGCCGAACCGCGCCTCCAGCTCGCGGGTCAGTGAGCCGCGGCAACCCTCCGCGAACAGTGTCTGCCGGGCATGCAGCTCCACGCCCGGCTGGAAGTTGGGACCGGGCTCGCCGTCACGGGTGCGCCCCATGTCGCCGGTGGCCACCCCGCGCACGCTGCCGTCACCGGCGTAGAGCACCTCGGCCGCGGCGAAGCCGGGAAAGATCTCCACCCCCAGCGCCTCGGCCTGCTCCGCCAGCCAGCGGCACAAGTTGCCGAGACTGATGATATAGTTGCCGCGATTGTGCATCTGCGGCGGGGTGGGCAGGCGTACGGCCCGCTCCCGGGTCAGGTAGAGGAAGCTGTCGTGCCCGGCCGGGGTGTTCAGCGGCGCGCCGCGCTCGCGCCAGTCGGGCAGCAGCTCGTCGAGCGCCCGCGGCTCCAGCACCGCGCCGGAGAGGATATGGGCACCGACCTCGGAACCCTTCTCGAGGATGCAGACCGAGAGCGCGCTCTCCTGCTCCGCAGCCAGCTGGCGCAGCCGGATCGCGGCGGCCAGGCCGGCGGGACCGGCGCCCACGATCACCACGTCGAACTCCATCACGTCCCGCTCCACGCACTCCTCCTCTGCCACTGGCCGGCGGCCGAAACGCCGGACCCGGCGCTTGATTGACGTTTACGTTAACGTCATTATACTGGCCAACACCTGCTGTCAATGCAACCTGACGGGGCCCGGCCAGGGACTGCGCCGGCAACACTCCCTGCGGCACCCCCGCCCCCTATGCCAGAGCGAGCCCGCAGCATGAAAATACTCGTCCCAGTCAAGCGCGTGGTGGACTACAACGTCAAGGTCCGGGTGAAAGCGGACCAGAGCGGCGTGGAGACCGCCAACGTCAAGATGTCCATGAATCCCTTCGACGAGATCGCCGTCGAGGAGGCGGTGCGCCTGAAGGAGGCCGGCAAGGCCGGGGAGGTCATCGTCGCCTCCCTCGGACCGGCCCAGTGCCAGGAGACCCTGCGCACGGCCATGGCCCTGGGCGCCGATCGCGGCCTGCTGGTGGAAACCGACGCCGAGCTCCAGCCCCTGGCGGTGGCCAAGCTGCTGAAGACGCTGGTGGAGCGGGAGCAGCCCGGGCTGGTCATTCTCGGCAAGCAGGCCATCGATGACGACAGCAACCAGACCGGGCAGATGCTGGCCGCCCTCCTCGGCTGGCCCCAGGGCACCTTCGCCTCCGGGGTCGCCCTCGGCGAGAACGGCGTGGAGGTCACCCGCGAGGTGGACGGCGGCCTCGAGACCCTGGCGCTCGACCTGCCGGCGGTCATCACCACCGATCTGCGCCTGAACGAGCCCCGCTACGCCAAGCTGCCGGAGATCATGAAGGCCAAGCGCAAGCCCCTCGATCGCCTGACGCCCGATGAGCTGGGCGTGGACATCGCCCCCCGCCTCGCCACCCTGAAGGTGGCCGAGCCGCCGAAGCGCCAGGGCGGAACCAGGGTGGCCAGCGTCGCCGAGCTGGTGGACAAGCTGCGCAACGAAGCGAAGGTGATCTGATCATGCGTGCCCTCGTCATCGCCGAACACGACAACCGGGTCCTCCGGCCCTCCACCCTGAATACGATCACCGCCGCCCGCCGCGTGTGCGGGGAGGTGACGGTGCTCGTCGCCGGGCGCGACTGCGGCGCCCTGGCCGAGTCCGCCGCCGCCGTGACGGGCGTCAGCCGCGTCCTGGTGGCGGACGCCCCGCACCTGGACCATCCCCTGGCGGAGGACCTGGCGGCCGTGACCGTCGCCGCGGCCGGGGGTCACACCCACCTGCTCGCCCCGGCCACCACCTTCGGCAAGAACTTCCTGCCCCGGGTCGCGGCGCTGCTGGACGTGGCGCAGATCTCCGAGGTGGTGTCCATCGAGTCTCCCGACACCTTCGTGCGTCCCATCTATGCCGGCAACGCCCTGGCCACCGTCCGCTCGGACGACCCGGTGAAGGTCATGACCGTGCGCACCACCGCCTTCGACCCGGCGCCGGCCAGCGGCGGCAGCGCACCCCTGGAGTACCTGGAGGTACCGCCGGCGGCGGGCGTCTCCCGCTACGTCCGCCAGGAGCTGACCGTCTCCGGGCGCCCGGAGCTGACCAGCGCCCGGGTCGTGGTCTCCGGCGGGCGCGGCATGGGCAGCGGGGAGAATTTCCGGCTCCTGGAGTCGCTGGCCGACCACCTCAACGCCGCCATCGGCGCCTCGCGGGCGGCAGTGGACGCCGGCTTCGTGCCCAACGACTGCCAGGTGGGCCAGACCGGCAAGGTGGTGGCCCCGGAACTCTACATCGCGGTGGGCATCTCCGGCGCCATCCAGCATCTGGCCGGCATGAAGGACAGCAAGGTGATCGTCGCCATCAACAAGGACGAGGAGGCGCCCATCTTCCAGGTGGCCGACTACGGGCTGGTAGCCGATCTGTTCCAGGCCCTGCCGGAGCTCGATGCGGCGCTGGCCGGCGACGGCTGACCCCTGGCGGCCGCCGATGGGGCGGGGAGCGGCGGCTCTGCACGCAGGGTCACTTCGTGATGGTGGCCCTGGACGAGGCCGGCAGGCCGACGCCTGTCCCAGGGCTGGGGTAGCGGCACCTGGTGCCGGGTTTGGCAAACCACCAGGCAGTACGAAAAAATAAATAATTTAGCGGTTGCTAATATTAGTTATTACTGATAGTCTCTCTTCCCAGTTGCACACCAAACCGACAGACAACAACTGGAGATAGACCATGAACAAGCTGACCAAGGCCATCGCCATCGCCGCCGTCCTGGGCGCCTCTTCCCTGACCGCCACCTCCGCCAGCGCCTGGTGGGGCGGCAACCCGTTCTTCGGCAACGGCAACGGTTACGGCGACGGCGACTTCTCCTTCAGCATGCGTGGCAACGCCCGCGGCAACGGCTACGGCTACAACAACCCCTACTACGGCTACGCCCCCTACGGTTATGCCCCGTACGGCGCCGCCCCTTACGGTGCCGCCCCTTACGGCGCTCCCTACGGCGCCCCGGTCGCTGTGGCCCCGCAGGCCCCGCAGGCCGAAACCAAGTAAGACCCGTACCGGTCCATCCGGTAGCGAAAGGGGGTGGCTTCGGCCACCCCCTTTTTTGTTTGTCAGACAGGATTTACAGGATTAACTGGATTAACTGGATTTCCGAGAGTGTCAGGTTTTAAATTTCACGTTCTTTCGAAGAACTCAGGCTTTACCCAAAGATATTCGAAGCCGGTCCTCGCCCATTCCGATGCCGGGACGGGGGTCCATCCGGCCACCCAGACCTTATGGCCTGCCACATAAAGTCTCGCGCACAACATCATGTTAATACTGTAAATCCTGTCTATTCATCTTTCCACTCCGTCTATTCCCGAAACCCGACCAAGGGCAGATCCCGCTCCACCGCCCAGGCCTGCCAGGACTCGGCGTCACGGGCCCTGAACGCCTGCTCCAGCCCCTCCCGGGTCAGCTCCGCCAGCCCCAGCTGTGCCTGCAGGCGGGCCCGGAAATGGGGCTCCAGCGCCGCCACCGCCACCCAGCCGGTGCGCGCGGCATAGAGGCCGTATTCAGGCAGCGCGCCCGCCAGCAGCCCGCCGGCCGCGGTGAGCCCGAAGCGGAAGGGATCGCCGAACCCGGCCACCGCCTCGGACAGCGGCACCTCCGCGTACCCGCCCGCGCCGGTGTTCGTCCGGCCCAGCAGCAGGGCCAGCGCCGCGGTCACCGCGGTGGCGGCACCCGCCAGGTCCGCCAGCAGGGTGCGCGGCAGGTGCGGCGGTGTGAGCAGGCCTTCGACGGCCTGGTAGGTGAGATCGTGTCCCGCCTCGTCGGCACGGGATCCGGCGTAGCCGATGACCGCCACCCAGCACAGCCGCGGAAAACGCGCGGCCACGGCGCCCGGGGTCAGCTGCAGGCGCGCCAGCGCCGCCGGACGGCTGGCGGTGATGAGCAGGTCCGCCTCCGTCAGCAGCTCCTCCAGCTGCAGCCACCCGCCCTCGGCCTTCAGGTCCAGGGTCAGCAGCGCCTGTCCGCTCAGCAGCGCCTCGTACCAGGCGCGGCTGTAGCTCTCCAGGGGATCCCCCGCCGGCGGCTCCACCTTGATCACCTCCGCCCCGAGCGCCTGCAGGCGCCGGGCCGCCACCGGGCCGGGCACGTTCACCGCGAGATTGATCACCCGCACGCCCGCCAGGGGACGCAGCGCCTCGCCACCATTCGTCAGCAGTTCCATGTGGACTCCCGTGTTTGAGATTTGTCAGGACGCGACCTGCACTTCCCTTGGTATAGTTGGGCGCCGGGCAGCCAGTCGACCAGCCTCCGCCCGGCGACTTCAGGCATCGATCATACCGGGACTCCCATGGCGTCTTCCGACAAGGAACAGGAACCCACCCCGGGCCGCTGGCTGGCAGGCCAGCGCCACCTCGCCGGCACGGCCCTGAACCTGGCCGTGGGACTCGGCCTCGTCGGCGGGCTGCTCCTCATCTGGCAGGCCCACCTGCTGGCGCGGGTGGTGAACGGAGTGGTGGTGGACAGGGCGCCGCTGGAGACGCTCTGGCCCTTGCTGCTGGCCCTGCCGGCGATCTTCCTGCTGCGGGCGGCCATCGCCTGGAGTGCCGAGCAGGTCTCCTTCACCGCCGCGGCCCGGGTGAAGGTGGCCCTGCGGGATCGGCTCTATCGCCACCTGCAGGCCCTCGGCCCCGCCTATCTCTCCGGCGAGCGCAGCGGCGAGCTCACCAACCTGGTGGCCGACGGGGTGGAGAAGCTGGAGGCCTACTACGCCCGCTTCCTGCCCCACATGGCCCTCACCGCCCTGGTGCCGCTGGCCATCCTCGCCTTCGTCTTTCCGCTGGACTGGATCTCGGGCCTGGTGATGCTGGGCACCGCGCCGCTCATCCCCCTGTTCATGATCCTGATCGGCAAGGGCGCCGAGCGGCTCAACCAGCGCCAGTGGCGGCAGCTGGCGCGCATGAGCGCCCACTTCCTCGATGTCATCCAGGGCCTCACCACCCTCAAGCTGTTCAACGCCAGCCGCCGCGAGGCGGAGGTCATCGCCGCGGTCTCCGAGGCCCACCGCCGCAGTACCATGAGCGTGCTGCGGGTCGCCTTCCTCTCCGCCCTGGTGCTGGAGTTCTTCTCCACGGTGAGCATCGCCGTGGTGGCGGTGCTCATCGGCTTCCGCCTGCTGTGGGGGGAGATGGCATTCCTCCACGGCTTCTTCGTGCTGCTGCTGGCGCCGGAGTTCTACCTCCCGCTGCGCACCCTCGGCACCCACTACCATGCGCGCATGGAAGCCATCGCGGCGGCCGAACGGCTGGTGGAGGTGCTGGAGACCCCGCTCCCGCCGGCGCCCGGGGCGCCCCTGGCGCTGCCCCCGGAACGCCCACTGGGGGTGCGCTACGAGGGCGTGGGGTTCGCCTACCCCGGCGGCCGGACCGCGCTGGAGGCGGTGGATCTGGACCTGGCCCCCGGCGAGCGGGTGGCCCTGGTGGGCCCGAGCGGGGCCGGCAAGAGCACGGTGGTGAACCTGCTGCTCGGCTTCCTGCGCCCGGACGCGGGGCGGATTCTCGTCAACGGCGTCGACCTGGCCGGGCTGGAACGGGAGGCCTGGCTGCGGGAGGTGGCGTTCGTGCCCCAACGGCCGCGGGTCTTCCACGGCACGCTGCTCGACAACATCCGCCTGGGCCGGCCGGACGCCGATCCGGCGGCCGTGCGGGAGGCCGCCCGCCTGGCGCGGGCCGGGGAGTTCATCGACCGGCTGCCCCAGGGCTACGCGACCCCCGTGGGCGAGGGGGGGCAGGGACTGTCCGGTGGCCAGATCCAGCGCCTAGCGCTGGCGCGGGCCTTTCTCAAGGATGCCCCGCTGGTGGTGCTGGACGAGCCCACCGCGAGCCTCGACCCGGACAGCGAGGCGCTGGTGCAGGCGGCCATCGAGCGGCTGGCGGTGGGCCGCACCCTGCTGGTGGTGGCCCACCGCCTGGCCACCGTGCGCGGCGCCGACCGCATCGTGGTCCTGGACGGCGGCCGGGTGGTGGAGAGCGGCGCCCACCGGGAGCTCATGGCCGCTGGCGGCCTCTACCGGCGCATGGTGACCGCCTACGGGGGGACGGCATGAAAACGGTGCTGCGCCTGGGCCGCCTGATCGGCCCCTACTGGAAATGGATGCTCCTCGGGGTGCTCGTCTCCTTCGTCACCCTGCTGGCCAACGTCGGCCTGATGACCCTCTCGGGCTGGTTCATCGCCGCCATGGCCCTGGCCGGACTGGCGGGCGCGAGCATGAACTACTTCTCCCCCGCCGCCACCATCCGCGCCTTCGCCATCGTCCGCACCGTGGGGCGCTACGCCGAGCGGCTGGTGACCCACGAGGCCACCTTCCGGGTCCTGGCCCGGCTGCGGGTGTGGTTCTACGAGCACCTGGAGCCCCTGGCCCCGGCACGGCTGCAGTCATTCCGCAGCGGGGACCTGCTGAGCCGCATCCGCGCCGACATCGACACCCTCGACAACCTCTACCTGCGCATCCTGGTGCCGGTGGCGGTGGGCGCCCTGGGGCTGGCGGCGGCGGGCATCTTCCTGTGGCGCTACGAACCGCGGCTGGCCCTGGCCAACCTGGCGCTGCTGCTGGCGGCGGGGGTGGCGGTCCCGTGGCTGGTGACCCGGCTGGGCCGCGAGCCCGGGGAGACCCAGGTGCGGACCGGAGCCGAGCTGCGCGCCGCGGCGGTGGACGGACTGCAGGGGCTGGCGGAGCTGACCGTGTTCGGCGCCGCCGGCGCCCAGGCGGAGCGCCTGGACGGGCTGAGCCGGGAGCTGACCGCGGCCCAGGCGCGCATGAGCCGCCTGTCCGGGCTCTCCCAGGCGGCGCTGGGTCTGTGCGCCAACCTGGCCATGTGGCTGGTGGCCCTCATCGCCGTCCCCCTGGTGGGGAGCGGGACGCTGCAGCCGCCCGAGCTCGCCATGCTGGTGCTGTTCGCCCTGGCCAGCTTCGAGGCGGTCATGCCCCTGCCCCAGGCGTTCCAGATGCTGGGCCAGACGCTGGCCGCCGCCCGGCGCATCTTCGAGATCGTCGACGCCCGGCCCCAGGTGGCGGAGCCGGGGGGGCCGGCGCCGATCCCGGCCCACCACGGCCTGGAGCTGGCGGGCGTGGAGATGCGCTACGGGTCCGATTCTCCGCCGGCCCTCAGCGGCCTCGACCTGGACCTGCCCCCGGGCCGGCGGGTGGCGGTGGTAGGCGCCACCGGCTCGGGCAAGAGCACCCTGGTCAACCTCCTGCTGCGCTTCTGGGACTACCAGGCGGGCAGCATCCGGTTCGGCGGCCACGACCTGCGCGCCTACCCCGGCGAGGCGCTGCGCCGCCATTTCGCCGTGGTCTCCCAGGGCACCCACCTGTTCACCACCACCCTGCGGGAGAACCTGCGGGTGGCCGCCCCGGCGGCCTCCGACGGCGCCATGGAGGCGGCCCTGGAGACGGCCCAGCTGCTGGAGTTCGCCCGCACCCGGGCCGAGGGACTCGACACCTGGGTGGGCGAGGCGGGGCTGACTCTCTCCGGCGGCCAGGCGCGGCGCGTGGCCATTGCCCGGGCGCTGCTCAAGGACGCCCCCGTCCTGCTCCTGGACGAGCCCACCGAGGGTCTGGACGCCCCCACCGAGCAGGCCCTCATGGAAGCCCTCTACCGTCTCATGGAGGGCCGCAGCGTGCTCCTCATCACCCACCGCCTGGTGGGCCTGGAGCGGATGGACGAGATCCTCGTCCTCGACCGCGGCCGGGTGATTGAACGGGGCACCCACGCCGGATTGCTCGCCGCCGGCGGCGTCTACGCCGGCATGCACGCGCGGCTGGGGGAGTGAGTCAAACCCAATAATCCAATAGACAGGATTCACAGGATTGACGGGATTTATCCGGTACGGCGCAAGCCCCCGCCCGTCGGGACTCACCCGGCGCCCAGCGCCGATGACAGCTCCGCCGCCAGCAGATAGAGGCCGGTTCCGGCCAGGGTAGCCGAGAACAGCATTCCCTGGACCCTCATCGACCGCCGGGATGCGAGAACCCGACCCGCTACGCGCCCCAGCGCCAGCCAGCCGATGTTCGCCGTGATGTTGATCGCCATGAACCAGGCCATGAAGAGGGGAAAGCCATGCCCGGTCCTGTCCGGGAATTGGGCGAGAACCGCCGCAACCATCAGATAGAATTTCACGTTCAGCATGTTGAGCAGGAAGCCTGCCGTGAATCCCGGGCACTGCTCCGGTCTCTCCATACGCTCGACCGTAGCTCGGTAGAGCCTGAACGCGAGGTAGAAGATATAGGCGAGTCCGGCCAGGCGGATCGAACGATGCAAAAGCTCGTGCCGGAGTAGCATTTCATACAACCCGTACCCGGAAAAGCCTACGATCAGCAGCGCCGAACTGAGGATTCCCCCGTAGAACCGCAGGGCGCCCCGGAGCCCGAATAGCGAGGCGGAACCCGCCAGCGCGAGATTGGCCGGTCCCGGACTGAAGGCGAGCGGCGCCATCAGGCCAACGAACAATATGAACGCATCCATGTCCGCACCAGCCTCCGACAAGTGTCTGGAAAGCGATCCCAGACGGGCAGGATGAAAAAAACCGGAATCTATCCGCAGATTGCGCGGCAGATGAAGACGATTCTCGTGCGGATTGGGAGAGCCTGACTTGAAAGCAGGACCGGGTTCCCGGCAATGCGACTCAGTGGCGCCGTTCCTCGCACGCCTCTTCGCTCCGCAGTGACAGCAATTGGCATGGGCCTGTCCGCGGGCAGGGACAATCTGCGCGATCGGCGTAATCTGCGGATAACAGGTCCTGTCCTTTCATCCTGAAAATCCTGTCTATTCCGATCCTTGCAGTCACTCCACGTGGGCCCGCGTCCCCGGCGCCTCGGTGAACTCCCGCGAGGTGAGCGCGGCGCGGAGGTAGTCGCGGTTGAGGCGGGCGATGAAGCGCACCGGGATGCCCTCGGGGCAGGCGGCGCCGCACTCGTAGTGGTTGCTGCAGGCGCCGAATCCCTCCCGGTCCATGGCCTCCACCAGGGCGATGGCCCGATGGATGCGCTCGGGCTGCCCCTGGGGCAGGAGGCTGAAGTGGGTGATCTTGGCGGCCACGAACAGCATCGCCGAGGCGTTGGGACAGGCGGCCACGCAGGCGCCGCAGCCAAGGCAGGCGGCCGCGTCCAGCGCCGTCTCCGCGTCCTCCTTCGCCACCAGGTGGGTGTTGGCGTCGGGGGCGGAACCCGTGTTCACCGATGCGTAGCCGCCCGTCTGCAGCACCCGGTCCAGCGCGCCGCGGTCCACCACCAGGTCGCGGATGACCGGAAACGCCCGTGCCCGGAACGGCTCCACGGTGATCTCGGCCCCGTCCGGGAAGTGGCGCAGGTAGAGCTGGCAGGTGGTGGTCTCCGGGACCGGTCCGTGGGGAATCCCGTCGATGACCAGCGAGCAGGCCCCGCAGATCCCTTCGCGGCAGTCGGAGTCGAAGGCGATGGGCTCCTCCCCCCGCGCCACGAGCGTCTCGTTGAGCACGTCCAGCATCTCCAGGAAGGACATGTCCGGACTCAGGTCCGCCACCGGGTAGGTCTCGAACCGCCCCGGCGTGGCGGGCCCCGCCTGGCGCCAGATGTGGAGGATGACGTTCATTGGGCGTTGGTTAATGGTTAATGGTTAATGGTTAATGGTTAATGGTTAATGGTTAATGGTTAATAAACAGTGTAACCGCCTGTACGGCAACGAATACCTTTATCCTTTATCCTTTATCCTTTATCCCTTATCCCTTATCCCTTATCCAGAAACGCCCTGCCGTCGCGTGATGCCACAGCCAACATGCTTGAGTAATACATAAAACCTAATACCCAATACCTTCATTTATATGATCTTTCCGATGGCTTGACCGCCTCGAACTCCAGCGGCTCCGTGTGCCGGACCGGCTCCCTGTCCGTACCCGCCCACTCCCAGGCTGCCACGTGCCGGAAACGGCTGTCGTCGCGCATGGCCTCACCCTCGGCGGTCTGGTGCTCCTCGCGGAAGTGGCCGCCGCAGGACTCCTCCCGGGCCAGGGCGTCGCGGCAGACCAGCTCGGCGAACTCCAGGAAGTCCGCCACCCGGCCGGCCTTCTCCAGGGATGTGTTGAACTCGAGGCTGCTGCCGCAGACCCCCACCGTCTCCCAGAACTGCTCCCGCAGCGGCGGGATGCGCTCCAGGGCCTCGCGCAGGCCGGCGGCGCTGCGGGACATGCCGCAGTGCTCCCACATGATTTCGCCCAGTTCCCGGTGGAAGGATTCCACCGACCGCCTACCGCAGGTCTTCACCAGGCGCTGGATGCGGCCCTGCGCCCGCTCCTCGGCCGCGGCGAAGGCGTCCCCGTCGTCGCGGGGCGGATCGCGGGAGACGGCCGCCAGGTAGTGGCCCAGGGTCCTGGGCACGATGAAATAACCGTCTGCCAGCCCCTGCATCAGGGCGCTCGCCCCGAGCCGGTTGGCGCCGTGGTCGGAGAAATTGGCCTCGCCGATGACGAACAGGCCCGGGACCGTGCTCATCAGGTCGTAGTCCACCCACAGCCCGCCCATGGTGTAGTGGGCGGCCGGGTAGATGCGCATGGGCACCGACCAGGGATCCTCGCCGGTGATCTGCCGGTACATGGTGAAGAGGTTGCCGTAGCGGCTGGCGATCCTGTCGCGCCCCAGGCGTCCGATGGCCTCGGCGAAATCCAGGTAGACGCCGCGGCCGGTGCGGCCGACGCCGCGTCCCTCGTCGCACACCTGCTTGGCGGCCCGGGAGGCGATGTCGCGCGGGGTGAGATTGCCGAAGGCCGGGTAGCGGCGTTCCAGGTAGTAGTCCCGCTCGGCCTCGGGAATGCGGCCCGGCGGACGGGTGTCGCCGCCCGCCTGCGGCACCCAGATGCGGCCGTCGTTGCGCAGCGACTCGGACATCAGGGTGAGCTTGCGCTGGTTGGCGTGGCCGGCCGGGATGCAGGTGGGGTGAATCTGGGTGAAGCAGGGGTTGGCGAAGAACGCCCCCCGGCGCCAGGCCCGGAAGGTGGCGGTGACGTTGGAGGCCAGCGCGTTGGTGGAGAGGTAGTAGAGGTTGCTGTAGCCGCCGGTGGCGAGCACCACGGCATGGGCGGCGTGGCGGCGCACCGCCCCGCTGACCAGGTTGCGGCTGATGACCCCCACCGCGCGCCCCTCCTCCACCACCAGGTCGAGCATCTCGGTGCGGGAATGGAGCCGCACGGTGCCCGCCTGCACCTGGCGCATCAACGCCCCGTAGGCGCCCAGCAGCAGCTGCTGGCCGGTCTGGCCGCGGCAGTAGAAGGTGCGCGAGACCTGCGCCCCGCCGAAGGAGCGGTTGTCCAGCAGGCCGCCGTACTCCCGCGAGAAGGGCACGCCCTGGGCCACGCACTGGTCGATGATGTTGTTGCTGAGCTGGGCCAGGCGGTAGACGTTCGCCTCGCGGGCGCGGAAGTCGCCGCCCTTGATGGTGTCGTGGAACAGCCGCCAGACACTGTCGCCGTCGTTCTGGTAGTCCTTGGCGGCGTTGATGCCGCCCTGGGCGGCCACGGAGTGGGCGCGGCGCGGGGTGTCGTGGAAGAACAGGCACTCCACCTGGTAGCCCAGCTCGCCCAGGCTGGCCGCGGCCGAGGCGCCCGCCAGCCCGCTGCCCACCACCACGACCCGGTAACGGCGCTTGTTGGCCGGACTCACCAGGCGCAGCACGTCGCGGTGGCGGTCCCACTTCTCCACCAGGGGACCGGATGGTACCCGGGCGTCCAGTGTGCCGCGCCCCGCGCTCATCCGGCGCCTCCCGGCGCGCCACCCACCCACCCGGCCGCCACGGCCAGGGGGATGGTGGCGAAGGCCGCCACGATGATCAGCGCCAGCAGTCCCGAGAACAGGCACAGCAGCGTTTCATAGCTCTCGTGGTTGAAGCCCAGGGTCTGGAACAGGCTGCCGATGGCATGGCGCAGGTGCAGTCCGAGCAGGGCGAGGCCCGCCAGGTAGAGAAGCACCAGCCAGAACTGGCCGAAGGCGTGGATGACGCGGCCGTAGACATCGGCGCGCCCGCTGGGATCAACGGCCCGGAAGGCCTCCGGCTCCACCACGCCCAGGGTGAGGTGCAGCAGGTGAAAGGCGAGGAAGGCGAGCACCAGCCCTCCGCTCAGGATCATGGTCCGGGAGGCGTAGCCGGCCTCGCGGAGCTGGCGGCGCCGGTAGCCCGCGGGCCGGGCCTCCCGGTTCTCCAGCGCCAGCCGCACGGCGATGGTCACGTGGACGGTGAACAGCAGCAGCAGCCCGATGCGGAACAGCCACAGCAGCGGGTGGCCCTGCAGCCAGTGGGCGTAGGCGTTGAGCGCGTCCCGCCCCTGGAACAGGGTGAGGTTGCCGAGGGCGTGGCCGGCCAGGAAGGCCACCAGCAGCAGCCCGCTCAGTGCGGTCATCAGTTTGCGGCCGATGGAGGTGCCGAAGAGCCGGACGAGGCGGTTCATTCCCGCGCCCCGTCGAACCCGGGAGACGACTGTCCCACCCGGGGCGCACGCCGCCCGGGCGCCGGCGCGCAACGACACCGCGACCACACCGCGCGGCCTGGCCCCGGCTGCCCTCTCCTTCTTGTTCTGTGCGCCTTGGCGCCTTGGCGTTGAATCATCGGATTGCGCTGAAAGTCCGGCTCCGCTGCCCCGGCAGGAGATGGGCACGTCTTGATTCTGGTAGCTGCTTCCGCCGCCGTCAAAGCCGCGCGGCGGATGATCGGTTATCATCGTTTCCCTCCGATTCTTGACCACCGGCTCCATGGACGCCCTGATCGAAGTCAGAAATCTGGTACGGCACTACCGCGGCGTCAAGGCCGTGGACGGAGTGAGCTTCGACCTGCGCCGCGGCAGCTGCTTCGGCCTGCTCGGTCCCAACGGCGCCGGCAAGACCACCACCGTGGAGATGCTCGAGGGCATCAACCGGCCCGACTCAGGCAGCATCCACTACAAGGGCGAGCCCCTCGGGCGGCGCTTCCGCGAGGAAGCCGGCATCATGTTCCAGTCCACCGCCCTGCAGGAATTCATCACCGTGCGCGAGACCCTGCAGCTGTTCGCCAGTCTCTACCCGCGCACCCTGCCGCTGGAGGAGCTGGTGGCGACCTGCCGGCTGGGCGAGTTTCTCGACCGCGACGCCCGCCGGCTCTCCGGCGGACAGCGCCAGCGCCTGCTGCTGGCCATCGCCCTGGTCAACGACCCCGAGGTGGTCTTCCTGGACGAGCCCACCACCGGGCTCGATCCCCAGGCCCGGCGCAACCTGTGGGACCTGATGGAGGCCATCCGGGCGCGGGGCAAGACCATCCTGCTCACCACCCACTACATGGAGGAGGCCTATATCCTCTGCGACGAGATCGCCATCATGGATCACGGGCGGATCATCGCCCAGGGCACGCCCCGGCAGCTGCTGGCCACCCACTTCAACGATGTCATTCTGCAGCTGCCGGAGGCGGACCTGGGCCCGGCCGGAGCCGTGCTGCCGGAGGCGAGGCTGGTCCGCAACGGGGTGGTCGAGATCGCCACCGCCGACGTGAGCGGCACGGTCCGCGGCCTGCTCGAGGCGGGCGCGGCGCTGGAGCGGCTGCGCATCCGCGACCGCACCCTGGAGGACCTGTTCCTGGAGCTCACCGGCCGCGAGCTGCGCGCCTGAGCCACCCACACCCCACGGATATCGACCGCCGCCATGTCCATCGAACTCGCCCTGCGCCGCTTCCGCGCCGTGCTCTCGGCCCGCAACAAGGAGTTCATGCGCGACCGCACCGCACTGGGCTGGAGCTTCCTGTTCCCGGTGCTGGTGGTGGCCGGCTTCGCCTTCGCCTTCTCCGGCGAGCCGCCGGCCGAGTACAAGGTGGGGGTCATCGGCGCCGTGCCGGCAGCCGGGGCCCCCGCCTTCTACGCCACCCGCCACATCGACTTCATCCCCATGCCGGCGCCGGCGGGCGCGGTGACCAAGGTGGAGCGCCACCAGCTGGACATGCTGGTGGACCCGGCCACCCGCAGCTACTGGATCAACGACAGCTCCCCCAAGGGCTACCTGCTGGAGCGCATCCTGCGGGGCAGCGGCGGCGGCGACTACCGCAAGCAGACGGTCAGCGGCCGGGCGGTGCGCTACGTGGACTGGGTCATCCCCGGCATCCTGGCGATGAACATGATGTTCGGCGCCCTCTACGGGGTGGGCTACGTCATCGTCCGCTACCGCAAGAACGGCGTGCTCAAGCGGCTCAAGGCGACCCCCCTGAACGCGGTGGAGTTCCTCGCCGCCCAGCTCGCCTCGCGGCTGTGGCTGCTGTTGACGGTGGCCACGCTGGTCTACGCCGGCACCGACCTGTTCATCGGCTTCACCATGAACGGCCGCTATCTCGACCTGGCGGTGGTCTTCCTGCTGGGCGCCACCAGCCTGCTCGGACTGGGACTGGTCATCGCCGCGCGCATCAGCAACGAGGAGGTGGCCGACGGCCTGGTGAGCTTCATCGGCTGGCCGATGATGTTCCTCTCCGGGGTCTGGTTCTCCCTGGAGGGGCTGCACCCGTGGCTGCAGCAGCTGGCGCTGGCCCTGCCCCTGACCCACTTCATCAATGCCGCCCGCGCCATCATGATCGACGGCGCGGGCCTGGCGGAGGTGGCCCCGGACCTGGCGGTGCTCGGCGCCATGAGCATCGCCTTCCTGGCGCTCGGCGCCTGGCTGTTCCGCTGGGAGCAGGCATGAAGGACAACGAACGACTGGTGTCGCTGATCCGGTCCTTCCGGCCGGACAGCCTGCTCCTGGCGGGCGAGCGGGCCGAGGGGCTGTTCGCCGATTATCTCGCCGACCATCCGGGCTGCCGTGTCCTGCACCTGCCGCTGGAGGGGCTGCCCGGGAGCCTGGCCGACCACGGGCGCTACGACCTGGCCTTCGTCTCCGGCTGCCTGGAGCACCTCGACCCCATCCGCGCCGGGGAGGTGATCGCAGCCCTGCGCGATGTGCACGCCCGGCGCCTGCTGGTGGCGGTGCCCGTGGGCGGGGACCGCCCGGGACACCGCAGCCACTGGGAGATGGCCGACCTGCTGGCCTACGGCCTGGTGCAGGTGGGCGAGTACCGGCGCGGGGACGGGATGGTGCACCTGTACGGCTTCGACATCGCCACCTACAAGGTGACGCCGGACTGGCTCAACAGCCGCTACTGGGCCAACCCGGAGCTGTGGGACCGCTACTGGTGGTGAGGCCGGCATGAGCGGCGGGTTCGTTTCCCGTTTCTTCGACCGGGAGACGGTGCCGGACGGCAAGTTCCGCCGCCAGACCGTGGACCGCGTGGCGGAACAGCTGGCGGGTAGCGGCGGCTGGCTGGCGCTGGTGGACGATGCCGCCACCCCGATGCAGCTGGCGGTGACGGGACGACGCTTCGAGCGCCCGGCTCAGTTGTGCAGGAATACCCCGAACCCGAAGTGGAACGTGGGGTCGGTGGAGCGTTCACCGGGCCGCGGCCAGAGCCAGAGGCGCTCCGCGGCGACCACCGGATAGAGATAGCGGCTCTGGCCCACCTGCCCCGACTCCAGCCCGTCGAGCCGGCCGCGGACGCTCAACTGCCGTCCCGCCGCGAAATCGACGCTCTCCAGGTACTCGGGCCAGTAGACCAGGAACCGTCCCTGGGCGGGCGCGGCGATGTCGGGGCGCTGACTCCGGTTCAGCGGATAGCCCAGCAGCTCCAGGCGGGTGCCGTTGCGGAGGTTGGTGGTGGCGACGATGACTCCACCCCAGATCACCGCGGCGCCCCGCTTCGCATCCATGTCCGGCACCACCGTGGCGGGTGTCAGGGCCGGGTCCGTGCCGACGGTGTCGAACTGCGGCCCGGCCGCGCAACCGGCCAGCAACGCCGCCGCGAGCGGCAATACGTGCAAGAGTCTCATCCGTTCTGCTCCTCACCACCCGTAGGGATAGCGTCGCCAGGGATACCAGGGGTCGTACCAGTAGGGATGGGGGGCGTACTCGCGGTAGACCACCTCCGGGCGCGGCGGCCACAGCTTCCAGCGCGCCACCTTCACCACCGGGAAGCGGTAGGGATAGGCGCCGATGGCGCGGCTCACGGACGGACCCAGGGCGCCGACCACCGTGATCTCCCGTCCGTTGCTGACGATGGCGGGATCCAGGAAGCCGTCGAACAGGGCCAGGAAACGCCCATCGCTCCGATCCTCGTCCCGGGGTCTGCCGCCGCTGTCCAGCTCCCGGGACACCACTTCCACCCGGGTCTCCCCGCTCAGGTTCTCGACCCGCGCCACCGTGCCGCCCCAGCGGACCGTGCGCCCCACATGCTGTTCCGGCGCCGCCCGGGCTTCCCCGGGCGTCACCGCGTCGACCGGACCGGCCAGCTCGGCCGGGGGCGCCGTGGCACAGCCGGCCACGACCACCAGCAGCATCAACCATCCCGCATGCCCCAGGCCACGGGTTTTCATATACTCTCCTCCCGGCGCGCCTGGATTGCCCTATCGCACTTCACGCCGGTGTACTCTTCGTGTATTTAGTGTAGTGCGCCGCCTTGGAGTTTCATCCGCCCCGGCCGCCCCGCGGGCCGCCGGCCCGGTCGTGATTGCAGGCGCGCCGTGCTCTTCGGAGAGGAACGTCATGTCCGACGACAGCCAAGAGAACCTGTCCCTGCACATCATGGAGCTGCGGCAGGAGCACCGCGACCTGGACCAGGCCATCGAGCGCCTCTCCCAGGACCCCGGCGTCGACCAGCTGCAGCTGCGGCGGCTGAAGAAGCGCCGGCTCATGCTCAAGGATGCGATCACCCGACTCGAGAGCCGGCTCATACCGGACCTCGACGCCTGAGTCACCGGCGCCGGTCCGGGCCCGGAAATCGGTACGGATGTTGATACCCGTCAAGAACTTCCCGTCGCGCTGACATTAGAATGTCGCAGTGCACCGCAAACCGGAGTCCGGCCAGGATGGACCCGCGCGAGCGGATGCGGGATCCTGCGACGTCCGACCCGCCGTTGCGGACGGGAGAACCTGAATGAAACTGTGTGAGAACTGCAAGGAAAAGCTTCCCTACCTGATTGCCTATGTGGCGTTCCTGGCCGCATTCCTTTCCTTCCTCACCGGGGTGCTGACCGGCTGGAACCCGGTCACCATGGGCGTCATCTTCCTGCTCGGCTGCGGCCTCGGCGTACTGCATGTGACCTACGGTTCATGCCGGCTGTGCCGCAGGTTCGGCCACCAGGGCCACGCCCACTGAGGCATCCCGGCCGCGCGGGTTCAGACGCTCGCAATCAGCAGCAGCACGAACAGCACCACCGCCACGAGAGGCAGGATCACGGCCTTCCAGTCCCGCTCCCCGGCCTGGCGGCTGCGCTCCATCGCCGCCCGGATTCCCGGGCGGAACCAGAGCAGAACGAGCACCGCCGCCACGCCCAGCAGAATCTTTTCCCAGGTAGCCATCGGATCCATGCTTTCTCCCTGACATTGCGCAGTTGAAGTCAAATCCGGCCATGGCCGGTTGAACCACGGGGATACGGAGGGCACGGAGGAGAAGGATGCCGGAGATTTTACCGCGTTCCGCCTTGACTGTTGCGGCCAGCAGGCTGCAACCAACCCGCAGGTCTTCTCCGTGAGCTCCGTGTCTCCGTGGTGAAATCAAAACGGCCCATTCAGACTCGCAGGACCGAGCATCAGGTGCCGCCGACGACCGTGCACGGCGTGACGCCGGACACGGCATCCGGCACAATCGGTACCTCGCAACCGCGCGGAGATTGGCCATGCTCGCCGCTCTCACCCTCCTGCTCCTGTGCCAGCTCGCCGGCGAGGTCATCGCCCAGCTGAGCGGCCTGCCGCTGCCGGGACCCGTCATCGGCATGGTGCTCCTGTTCATCGGACTGGTCATTCGCGGAGAGGTTCCGGCCGCCCTGGACCGGGCCGCGCGGGGCCTGCTCGATCATCTCTCGCTGCTGTTCGTTCCGGCCGGCGTGGGCGTGGTGCTGCACCTGACCCGGGTCGGCGACGAGTGGCTGCCACTCTCCGCCGCGCTGGTGCTGAGCACCCTGCTGGCCATCGTCGTCACCGGCTGGGTCATGCAGCGACTCGGCCGTCCCGCCGCGGATGAGCCGAAGCCGTGAAGCGCGAGTTGCAGGAAATCTGGGTCTATCTCGCCGCCAATCCCCTGCTGTGGCTGACCGTCACCCTGGTGGCCTACCAGGCGGGGCTGTGGCTCTACCGACGGCTCGGCTGCCGGCCCGTGGCCAACCCGGTGCTCCTGGCCATCATCCTCATAGGCGCCCTGCTCTTCGCCACCGGCGGCAGCTACGACGACTACTTCGCCGGCGCCCAGTTCGTCCACTTCCTGCTCGGGCCCGCCACCGTGGCGCTGGCCATCCCCCTCTACCGGCAGTTTCACCGGGTCCGGCGGGCGGCGCTGCCGCTGGCGCTGGCCATCCTGGCCGGTTCCCTCTCCGCGGCGCTCAGCGCCATGGGGCTGGCCTGGCTGCTCGGCGCCTCCTGGCAGAGCGTGATCTCCCTGGCGCCCAAGTCGGTCACCACGCCGGTGGCCATGGGCATCGCGGAGAAGCTCGGGGGACTGCCCTCGCTGACGGCCGTGCTGGTCATCCTGACCGGCATCATCGGCGCCTCCCTCGGCCCCTGGGTGCTGCGGCTGGCCCGGGTGCGGGATCCCCGCGCCCGGGGCCTGGGCCTGGGCGTGGCGGCCCACGGCATCGGCACGGCCCAGGCATTCCAGGCCGGCGAGGTCACCGGCGCCTTCTCCAGTCTGGCCATGGGCCTCAACGCCCTGGCCACGGCCATCCTACTGCCGCTGCTGTTCCGGTGGGCGGGGTGGTGACCAGTGACCAGGAATCGTAGGATGGGCAAAGCGCAGCGTGCCCATCACCTCCGCGCGTCGATGGGCACGTCGCTCCGCTCCTTTGCCCATCCTACGCCCACTGTTCCGGTGGGCAGGATGGTAGTCGGACAAGGGTCAAGAGGGTTAATGGTTAATGTAACCGCCTGTGTGGAAACAAAATACCCTTATCCCTTATCCATTATCCCTTCACGCCACCGGCAGGGTGACGCCGCGCTGGCCCTGGTACTTGCCGCCGCGATCGAGGTAGGAGGTCTCGCATACCTCGTCGGACTCGAAGAAGAGCATCTGGGCCACGCCCTCGTTGGCGTAGATCTTGGCGGGCAACGGCGTGGTGTTGGAGAACTCGAGGGTGACGTGCCCCTCCCACTCCGGCTCCAGCGGGGTGACGTTGACGATGATGCCGCAGCGGGCATAGGTGGACTTGCCCAGGCAGATGGTGAGCACGCTGCGTGGAATGCGGAAGTACTCCACCGTGCGGGCCAGGGCGAAGGAGTTGGGGGGAATGATGCAGACGTCGGACTTGACGTCCACGAAGCTGTTGGCGTCGAAGTTCTTGGGGTCGACGATGGCCGAGTTGATGTTGGTGAAGATCTTGAATTCGTCGGCGCAGCGCACGTCGTAGCCATAGCTGGAGGTGCCGTAGGAGACGATGCGGCCGCCTTCGTTCTCGCGCACCTGGCGCGGTTCGAACGGCTCGATCATTCCGTGCTGCTCCGCCATGCGGCGGATCCACTTGTCCGATTTGATGCTCAATGCCACTCCCCCCCGGCGCGCCCAAACGACATCAGGCGGGTCGATGCCCGCCTGATGCCGGATTATACGCAGATGCCCGGAACGGATCAGTTGTTCTGGATCACGATGCTCGGGAACTTGGCCGCGTAGTCCTTGGCCTGGATGGAGAGCTTCGCGGCCACCCGGCGCGCGATCTCGCGGTAGATCTCGGAGATGCGGCTGTCGGGCTCGACCACGACCGTGGGCTTGCCGCTGTCGGCCTCCTCGCGGATGCGGATGTCGAGCGGCAGCTCGCCCAGCAGGGTCACGCCGTACTGCTCGGCCATGCGCTTGCCGCCGCCCTCGCCGAAGATGTGCTCCTCGTGGCCGCAGTTGCTGCAGATGTGGATGCTCATGTTCTCGATCACGCCGAGCACGGGCACCTCGACCTTCTGGAACATCTTCAGACCCTTGCGCGCGTCCAGCAGGGCGATGTCCTGGGGCGTGGTGACGATCACCGCGCCGGAGACCGGCACCTTCTGGGCCAGGGTCAGCTGGGTGTCGCCGGTGCCCGGGGGCAGATCCACCACCAGGTAGTCGAGATCGCTCCAGTTGGTGTCGTTGAGCAGTTGCTCCAGGGCCTGGGTGACCATGGGGCCGCGCCAGATCATCGGGGTCTCCTCGTCGATGAGGAAGCCGATGGACATGGCCTCCAGGCCATGGGAGACGATGGGATTCAGGCTCTGGCCGTCCGGGGACTCGGGCTTGGCGTGCACGCCCAGCATGCGCGGCTGGCTGGGGCCGTAGATGTCGGCGTCCAGGATGCCCACCTTGGCGCCCTCGGCGGTGAGTGCCAGTGCCAGGTTGACGGCGGTGGTGGACTTGCCCACGCCGCCCTTGCCGGAGGCCACGGCGATGATGTTCTTGATGCCCTTGATGGGCTTGAGGCCCTTCTGCACGGCATGGGAGGTCACCTTGGTGCTCACCTCGACGGCCACCGCCTCCACGCCGTCGATACCCTTGATCTGCGCCTCCACATCGGCGGCGAGCTGGCCGCGGTAGCCGGCGTTGGGGAAGCCGAGCTCCACCTGCACCGTCACCTTGCCGCCGTCCACCTGGATATCCTTCACCGCGTGGGCGGAGACCAGGTCCTTCTCCAGGTACGGATCCACGTATGCCTTCAGTGCGGTTTCCACCTGCTCGCGGGTGATTTCTGCCATTTACGCCTCCTCGCTGCCTTCGCCCCGGCTCGGGGCGAACATTAGAAATGGGAATACTTCTAATTTACTCGAATGGCCGCGGAGTTTACCACGTCCGCCCGGCCGGGAGTACTGCTATTTCTCAATAAACCCTGCTGAAATAAGTGTTTAGCACCGCCTCCCGCGCACTTGCCGGCTCCCGTGGCCGCGCCGGCCCGGGAGCCTTCGCCCCCGTCGCGGCCAGGGCTCCGACCGGGCCACACCGTGCATCGGGCGCCGTGATACTGATATATTTGTCCTTTTGATGCATTTCCAACCCCCGGGAGCTCCACATCCACCGGGGAATGCCGTTTTCCATCTATTCCGTGACCGACATGCCCGAGAAGAAACGCCGAATCCTCGTCACCAGCGCCCTGCCCTACGCCAACGGCTCCATCCACCTCGGCCACCTGGTGGAGTACATCCAGACCGACATCTGGGTGCGCTTCCAGAAGAGCCGCGGCCATCACTGCGTCTATGTCTGCGCGGACGACGCCCATGGCACTCCCATCATGCTGCGGGCGGAGCAGGAGGGAATCACGCCCGAGGCGCTGATCGAACGGGTGGAGGCGGAGCATCAGGCGGATTTCTCGGAGTTCCTGGTGGGTTTCGACAACTACTACTCCACCCACTCGCCGGAGAACCAGCACTACGCCAACCTCATCTACACCCGGCTGCGCGACGCCGGCCACATCGCCACGCGGACCATCACCCAGGCCTTCGACCCCGTCAAGGAGATGTTTCTCCCCGACCGGTTCATCAAGGGTGAGTGCCCCCGCTGCGGCACCCCGGACCAGTACGGCGACAGCTGCGAGTCCTGCGGCGCCACCTACGCCCCCACCGATCTGAAGAATCCCCGCTCGGCCATCTCCGGCGCGGTCCCGGTGGAAAAGGAGTCGCTGCACTACTTCTTCCGGCTCGGGGACTTCGAGCCCTTCCTGCGCAGCTGGGTCGCCGAGCACATCCAGCCCCAGATGCAGAACAAGCTGGGCGAATGGTTCGAGACCGGGCTGCAGGACTGGGACATCTCCCGCGACGCCCCCTACTGGGGCTTCGAGATCCCCGATGCGCCGGGCAAGTTCTTCTATGTCTGGCTGGACGCGCCCATCGGCTACATGGCCAGCTTCCAGAACTACTGCGACCGCACCGGGGAGTCCTTCGACGACTACTGGGGCCGGGAGTCCGGCGCCGAGCTGTACCATTTCATCGGCAAGGACATCGCCTACTTCCACACCCTGTTCTGGCCGGCGGAACTGCACGGAGCGGGCTTCCGCACGCCCTCGGCGGTGTTCTGCCACGGCTTCCTCACCGTCAACGGCCAGAAGATGTCCAAGTCGCGCGGCACCTTCATCATGGCCCGCACCTACCTCAGGCACCTGCGCCCCGAATACCTGCGCTACTACTTCGCCACCAAGCTCGGCTCCGGCATCGAGGACCTCGACCTGAACCTGGAGGACTTCCGCCAGCGGGTCAACTCGGACCTGGTGGGCAAGGTGGTGAACATCGCCAGCCGCTGCGCCGGCTTCATCCACAAGCTGTTCGAGGGCAGGCTGGCCGCCACGCTGCCCGACCCCCACACCTACGGCGAGTTCGTGGCCGCCGGCGAGTCCATCGCCGAAGCCTACGAGGCGCGTGAGTTCAGCCGCGCCATGCGCGAGGTGATGCAGCTGGCGGATCGGGCCAACCAGTACATCGACGAGCAGAAGCCCTGGGTGATGGCCAAGGACCCGCTGCGCGCACCGGAGGTACAGGCGGTCTGCACCCAGGGGCTCAACCTGTTCCGCGTCCTGGCCACCTGGCTGGCCCCGGTGCTGCCGCAGATGTGCGAGGACGCCCGCGCCTTCCTCAACGTGGAGACCCTGGACTGGCACGCCGTGGCCGGGGGCCCCCTGGTCGACCACCGCATCGAGCCCTTCAAGCCGCTCATGCAGCGGGTGGAGCCGGCCCAGCTGGAGGCGGTGGTGGAAGAGTCCCGCGAGCACCTGCGGGCCACCGCCGGGCAGGCGGAGGCAGAGCCCGCGGCCCCGCCCTCGCCGCTGGAGGAGAACCCCATCGCCGCGGAGATCGGCATCGATGAGTTCGCGAAGATCGATCTCCGGGTGGCGCGCATCGAGAAGGCCGAGCACGTGGAGGGCGCCGACAAGCTGCTGAAGCTGACCCTGGACCTGGGCGGCGAAACGCGCACCGTGTTCGCCGGCATCAAGTCGGCCTACCAGCCCGAACAGCTCACCGGCCGGCTCACGGTCATGGTGGCCAACCTCGCGCCCCGCAAGATGCGCTTCGGGGTCTCCGAGGGGATGGTCCTCGCGGCCGGACCGGGCGGCAGGGAGCTGTTCGTCCTCGCCCCGGACAGCGGCGCGCAACCCGGCATGCGGGTGAAATGAGGGGCGGCGGCGGAGCGTGCGCCGCCGGGTTCACCACCGGGCATTGATAATTGTCATTCAATCCGGGGACGTGGACGTTTTTAAATCCGGATCATTAATTTTCATGGGGCGCCCATAACAAAACATTATTGCACCCGCATTAAAAGTAGGGTATTTATTTGTGCGTCGCACAAAAAGAAGAAAGAATATCGGGTAGAAGCGCGCTCCGCTAACGTCCATCATAGGGGATGGCCGGTGCGCAGCCCGGTTTTCGAAAGGTGATTGATTGTAGGGGAAATACGTGGGCCGATGACCGAATACCTGCTCATCCTCGTCAGCACGGTGCTGGTGAACAACTTCGTGCTGGTCAAGTTTCTCGGCCTCTGCCCCTTCATGGGCGTGTCCAAGAAACTCGAAACCGCCGCCGGCATGTCGCTGGCGACCACCTTCGTGCTCACCCTCTCGGCGGTGATGAGCTACCTGGTGGAAGCCTATGTCCTCGCTCCGCTGGGGCTGGAGTTCCTGCGCACCATCGGCTTCATCCTGGTGATCGCGGTGGTGGTGCAGTTCACCGAGATGGTGGTGCACAAGACCAGTCCCGTGCTCTACCAGCTGCTCGGCATCTATCTGCCCCTCATCACCACCAACTGCATCGTGCTCGGCGTGGCCCTGCTCAACGTGCAGACCGATCACGGTTTCCTGCAATCGGCCATCTACGGGCTCGGCGCCGCCATCGGCTTCTCCCTGGTGCTGGTGCTGTTCGCCGCCATGCGTGAGCGCCTGGCGGCCGCCGACGTGCCGGTGCCGTTCCGTGGCGCGGCCATCGGCATGATCACCGCCGGCCTGATGTCCCTGGCCTTCATGGGCTTCACCGGCCTCGTCAAGGGTTGAACATGATTAGCGCGGTCCTGGCCATCACCACTCTCGCCGTCATCTTCGGCAGCCTGCTCGGCTACGCCGCAGTGCGTTTCCGGGTCGAGGGTGATCCCGTGGTGGATCAGATCGACTCGCTGCTGCCCCAGACCCAGTGCGGGCAGTGCGGCTTCCCCGGCTGCCGGCCCTATGCCGAGGCGCTCGCCACCGGCGAGGCGGAAATCAACCGCTGCCCGCCGGGCGGGGAGTCCACCATCCAGGCGCTGGCCGACCTCCTCGGGCGGGAGCCCATCCCGCTGGACGGCGAGACGGGCGAGGAGAAGCCGCGGATGGTGGCCTACGTCGTGGAGGAGGAGTGCATCGGCTGCACCCTGTGCCTGCAGGCCTGCCCGGTGGACGCGATCCTGGGCGCGGCCAAGCAGATGCACCAGGTCATCGAGGCCGAATGCACGGGCTGCGAGCTGTGTCTCCCGCCCTGCCCGGTGGAGTGCATCCACATGCACCCGGTGGAGCAGGGTCTGAACGAATGGAAGTGGCCCTTCCCGAAACACCAGCCCCCCATGGGCTCGGCCGCCTGAGGCCGGAACTTCCGACGCCCGGCGCTCTCCGGGCGGGAAGGCGGACAACGACCAGCCACTGCACAGGACCGGCGGACAACCCGGACGGAACATAGGCACCGATGGTTGCAACGACACGCAAACTGCATCACTTCCACGGCGGCGTACACATGCCCGGCCACAAGGAGGCGTCCACCCGCCTGCCGGTGGTCGATGCGGGCATCCCCGGGCGGATTGTCATCGCCCTGCAGCAGCATATCGGCGCGCCGGCGGAGCCGGTGGTCAAGGTGGGCGATCGGGTGCTCAAGGGCCAGATCATCGGCCGGGCCAGCGGCTACGTGAGCGCCCCCGTCCATGCCTCCACCTCCGGCACGGTGACGGCCATCGAGCCCCTGCCCGTCCCCCACCCCTCCGGCCTCAACATCCCCTGCGTGGTGATCGAGACCGACGGCGAGGACCGCTGGGCGGAACTCCAGCCACTGGAGGGGTATCCCGAGGCCGAACCCGACCTGCTCCGCGCGCGCATCCGCGACGCCGGCATCGTGGGGCTGGGCGGCGCGGCCTTCCCCACCGCCGTGAAGCTCACCCCGCCCGCCGACGCCGCCATCGACACCCTCATCATCAACGGCGCGGAATGCGAGCCCTACATCTCCTGCGACGACATGCTCATGCGCGAGCGGCCGGAGGAGGTCATCCAGGGCGTGGTCATCATGCGCCGGATTCTCGGGGTCCGGGCATGCATCGTGGGGCTCGAGGACAACAAGCCGGAAGCGTTCCAGGCGCTGCAGGCGGCCGCCGCGGGGACCGGCATCGAGGTTGTCCAGATTCCGACCATCTACCCCACGGGGGGTGAGAAGCAGCTCATCAAGGTGCTGACCGGGAAGGAGGTTCCCTCCCGCGGCATACCGGCCCAGATCGGCATCGTATGCCAGAACGTCGCCACCGCCGCGGCCGTCTACCGGGCCGTGCGTTTCGGCGAGCCGCTGATTTCGCGCATCGTCACCGTCACCGGCGGCGCGGTCCGGGAACCCCGCAACCTGGACACGCTCATCGGCACCCCGATGGAGCACCTGCTGGACCGGTGCGATCCCCACCTCACCCCCGAGGACAAGCTCATCATGGGCGGGCCCATGATGGGGATCCCCCTGCGCGACGGCAGCCTGCCCACGGTCAAGGCCACCAACTGCCTGCTCGCGGCGACTCCCGGGGATCAGCCCAACCAGGGCCAGACCATGCCCTGCATCCGCTGCGGCGAGTGCACCCGTGTCTGCCCGGTGAACCTCCTGCCCCAGCAGATGTACTGGCATGCCCGGGCGCGCGAGTTCGACAAGATCCAGGACTACAACCTGTTCGACTGCATCGAGTGCGGCTGCTGCTCCTACGTCTGCCCCAGCCACATTCCCCTGGTGCAGTACTACCGCTTCGCCAAGACCGAGATCTGGGACCAGGAGCGGGAGAAGAAGAAGGCCGACCTCGCCCGCCGCCGCCACGAGTTCAAGCAGATGCGGATCGAGCGCGAGAAGCGCGAGAAGGCCGAGCGGCACAAGGCCGCCGCCGCCCGCGCCGCCGCCAAGACCAATGCGGGCAAGGCCGATGCCGGCAAGGCCGCCGGCGGCGCGAAGACCGCGACCGATGCCGACAAGCAGGCCGCCATCCAGGCCGCCATGGAGCGGGCCCGGGCCAAGCGCGAGGCTGCCGCCCAGGCCGGGGCTGAACCCAAGCAGACCGCCAACGACGCCGACGCATGATGCAAGCCATCGATCTCCGCACCCCCCACATCCACCTGGACAGCAGCGTCTCCCTGGCCATGCGCCGGGTGCTCTATGCCCTGGTCCCGGCCCTGATCGTCCAGACGTGGCTCTTCAGCTGGGGCGTGCTCATCAACGTGCTCTTCGCCGGCCTGGCGGCGGTCGCCTTCGAGGCGCTGATGCTGCGCCTGCGCAGCCGCCCGGTGGGCAGCTACCTGGCCGACGGCAGCGTGGTGCTCACCGGGGTCCTGCTGGCCATGGCGCTGCCGCCGCTCTCCCCCTGGTGGATGACCCTCATCGGGGTGGGCTTCGCGGTCGTGTTCGGCAAGCACCTCTACGGGGGGCTCGGCTACAACCCCTTCAACCCGGCCATGCTCGGCTACGTGCTGCTGCTCATCTGCTTCCCGCTGGAGATGACCTCCTGGGTGGCGCCGCGCATGCTGCTGGAGATGAATATCGGCGTCACCGATGCCCTCAGCGCCATCTTCCTCGGCACGATCCATGGCGGCACCGGCATCGACGCGGTGACCATGGCCACGCCGCTCGACTCCCTCAAGGTCCAGCTCGGGCTGGCGCGGACGGTCCAGGAGATCCTGGAGAAGCCCACCTTCGGCATCCTCGGCGGTCGCGGCTGGGAGTTCGTGGACCTGGCGCTGCTCGGCGGCGGACTGTGGCTCATCTGGAAGCGGGTCATCGGCTGGCACATCCCGGTGGCCATGCTCGGCGCCCTGGCGCTGGTGGCGATGATCTTCAACCTGGTCGACCCGGGCCGCTACGCCACCCCGCTGTTCCATGTCTTCAGCGGTGCCGCCATGCTCGGCGCCTTCTTCATCGCCACCGATCCGGTGAGCGCCTGCACCACCCCCCGGGGGCGGCTGGTGTTCGGCGCCGGGGTCGGGATACTCACCTACATCATCCGCACCTGGGGCGGCTACCCCGATGGCGTTGCGTTCAGCGTGCTGCTGATGAACATGGCCGCCCCCACCATCGACTACTACACCCAGCCGCGGGTCTATGGCCACGGCGACAAGGCCCCATGAAGCTCATCTTCCAGTCCATTTTCCGCAATGCCCTGGTCCTCGGACTGTTCGCCGTGGTCGGCACCAGCCTTGTCGGCCTGACCGAGGAGGTCACCCGTGATCGCATCGCCGCCAACGAGCGCCAGGCGCTGCTGCACAACCTCAACCAGGTGCTCCCGGCCGCGAGCCACGACAATGACATCCCCAACGACACGATCCAGTTCCAGGTGCCGGAGCTGGGCGGCAGCGTGACCGTCTACCGGGCGCGGCTCAAGGGCCAGCCCCAGGCCGCGGTGTTCACCACCGTCGCCCCCGAGGGCTATGCCGGACCCATCAAGCTGCTGGTGGGGGTGGGCATGGATGGGCACCTGACCGGTGTGCGGGTCATCTCCCACAAGGAGACGCCCGGCCTCGGCGACCGCATCGAGCTGGAGAAATCCGACTGGGTGCTCGATTTCACCGGCAAGTCGCTCGGCGACCCGGCCCCGCAGCAGTGGCGGGTCAGGAAGGACGGCGGGGTCTTCGATCAGTTCACCGGCGCCACCATCACCCCGCGCACGGTGGTGAAGTCGGTCTACAACACCCTCACCTGGTTCCAGGCGCACCGGGATGAGATCTTCCCCCGGGAAGAGAAGGTGCAGACCGCGGCGCAGCGCTCCTGACGACGGAGAACGAGATGTCCAGCACCTACGGCAACATCGTCCGCAACGGCTTCTGGGACAACAACCCGGGGCTCGTCCAGCTCCTCGGCCTCTGTCCCCTGCTCGCCGTGACCACCAACGTGGTCAACGGCCTCGGCCTCGGTCTTGCCACCGTGGCGGTACTGGTGCTGTCCAACATCACCGTCTCGCTCATCCGCAGCCTGGTGCCCCAGGAGGTGCGCATACCGGTGTTCGTGCTCGTCATCGCCTCGTTCGTGACGGCGGTAGAGCTCACCATGAACGCCTTCTTCCACGACCTGTACAAGATCCTGGGTATCTTCATCCCGCTCATCGTCACCAACTGCGTCATCATCGGCCGCGCCGAGGCCTTCGCCTCCAAGAACCGGTTCCGGTTCGCGCTGGCCGACGGCCTGGCCATGGGCTTCGGCTTCACCGCCGTTCTGGTGCTGCTCGGCGGGATGCGGGAGCTGCTCGGCCAGGGCACCCTGCTGGCCCAGGCCCACCTGATGTTCGGCGAGGCCGCCCGCGGCATGACCCTCCACGTGATCGATAATTACCGTGGCTTCCTGCTGGCCATCCTCCCCCCGGGCGCCTTCCTCGGCATGGGCCTGCTCATCGCCCTGAAGAACACCATCGACAGCCGGCTCGCCGCCCGCGCCGTGCGCGCCAGGCCGGCGGAGAAGGTGGAAGGCGGCGCCGAGGCCACTGCTTGAAGGGCGATGAACCGCAGATTCGCATTGATTACGTGAATTACCCCTGCATGAATCCGGGCGTCACCGCCATCTGACTGCCTGTTTCATGCCGGTCTCCACCTGCGGGTCGCCCGCCATGAAGCGATTCAGAGGCATAACCTCCCGTGCTGCAGCCGGCGGCCTGAACCTTGTACCACCAATCAGGTTCCAGGCTGCCCGTTGACTCACCATGTCGATGGAAATTAACGAACATAACGTCAATCTGCGGTTCATCCCGAAGTTGTTCACGGTGCGGCTCCCAATCGGCCGCCTTTCCAACCACCCATGTGCCTCGCCTGATGGGAGCACCTCGAGACGATGAACAGGGAGAAACGGGCGGAGATATTCCGCCGGCTGCGGGCCGAGAATCCGCACCCCACCACCGAGCTCGAGTACACCACCCCGTTCGAGCTGCTGGTGGCGGTCATCCTCTCCGCCCAGGCCACCGACGTGGGGGTGAACAAGGCCACCCGGCGGCTGTTCCCGGCGGCCAGCACACCGGCGGCCATTGCGGCGCTGGGCGAGGCGGGCCTGAAGGAGTACATCAAGACCATCGGGCTGTTCAACAGCAAGGCGAAGAACATCCTCGAGACCTGCCGCATCCTCCTGGAACGGCATGGAGGCGAGGTGCCGCGCGATCGGACCTCCCTGGAGGCCCTGCCCGGCGTGGGCCGCAAGACCGCCAACGTGGTGCTCAATACGGCGTTCGGCGAACCCACCATCGCCGTGGACACCCACATCTTCCGGGTTTCCAACCGCACCGGCATCGCACCGGGCAAGAACCCCATGGAGGTGGAGAAGCGCCTGCTGCGACGGGTCCCGGCCGAGTATCGCAAGGATGCCCACCACTGGCTCATCCTCCACGGCCGCTACACCTGCCTGGCGCGCAAGCCCCGCTGCGGATCCTGCATCATCGAGGACCTGTGCGAGTATCGCCACAAGACTTCGGACTGAATCGGGCCGGACTTGCGGCCGCGGCCACCCGGCGTGAAAAAACTGTCACCCTCCCGTCAGACTCTGAACTATCCTTACCCCAACTCCACCCAGGGGCCGACCCGTGTTCGGACACAACCGCGACAATCTGCGACGCTTCTACTACACGGTGTGGCGAAAGCAGCAGCACAGCGAGCCGCTGGAGCCGCTGGAACAGCTGGTGGCGGAGGTGATTGCCGCCCATCCCGAGTACCACCCCGTGATGATGGGCGAGGAACGCCACCTGGAGCGCGACTACCTGCCCGATCTGGGCGATGAGAATCCCTTCCTGCACATGGGCATGCATATCGCACTGAAGGAGCAGGTGGCCACGGATCGGCCGGCCGGGATCGGTACGGTCTACCGCCGGCTGGTGCTCGGGATCGGCGATCCCCACGCGGTCGAGCATCGCATGATGGATTGCCTGGGCGAGGTCCTGTGGCGGGCCCAGCAGGATGGCAGCGCCCCGGACGAGATCGCCTACCTCGAGTGCCTCGAGCGGCTCAACGCCCGCTGACGCACGGAACCGCCATGGACCCCGGACTGACCCTGATTTCGGCGGCGATCCTGCTGGTGATCGTGGTCGATCCCCTGGGCAACGTACCGACCTTCCTCACCATCCTGGGCGACATCCCCCCGTCACGCCGACGCCGGATCATCCTGCGCGAATCCCTCATCGCCTACGGGATCCTGCTGCTGTTCCTGGTGGGCGGGCGGGGGCTGCTCAGCGTTCTGCGCATCGAGGATCCGTCCCTGACCGTGGCCGGCGGTGTCATCCTGTTCCTCATCGCCCTGCGCATGATCTTTCCCCATCCCGAGGGGCTGTTCGGCTACGACCCGGCGGGTGAACCCCTGGTGGTGCCGCTGGCCACACCGCTCATCGCCGGCCCCTCGGCCATGGCCACCGTCCTGCTGCTGGTATCGCGGGAACCGGACCGGATCTGGGAGTGGGCCGCCGCCATCACCCTGGCCGCCTGCGTGAGCACCCTGGTGCTGCTCGCCTCCGAGCCCCTCAGCCAGCTTCTCGGCAAGCGCGGGCTCCATGCCCTGCAGCGCCTCATGGGCATGCTGCTGACCGCCGTGGCCGTGCAGATGTTCCTCACCGGCGTGGAGCAGTTCCTCGGCCGGCTCTGACCCCATGCCCGCTCCGGGCGCGGCAGACGCATGCCGTACCATGGGCTGCACTGCACGGGAAAGAGTCACCGCCCGTCCAGCGGCAAAGAAAAGCCGGGTAAAACCCGGCTTTCGGAACAATCGGCGTCAAGCGACGTCAATCCGCGGTAGCCATCCCGGTTACTGCCGGCGGCCGATGAGCTCCACCGGATAGCCGTCGGGGTCCTCGACGAAGGCGATGACGGTACTGCCGGCGTTCATGGGGCCCGCATCGCGGATGATCTTGCCGCCCCGGGCGCGGATCTCGTCACAGGCCTTGTAGACATCATCCACCTCGACGGCGATGTGGCCGAAACCACTGCCCACCTCGTAGCCATCCACGCCCCAGTTGTAGGTCAACTCGACGACGCTGTTGTCCGCCTCGTCACCGTAGCCGACGAAGGCCAGGGTGAACTTGCCGTCGGGGTAGTCCTGCCGCCGCAGCAGCTTCATGCCCATGATCTCGGTATAGAAAGCGATGGAGCGATCCAAGTCGCCCACCCGCAGCATGGTATGGAGAATCCGCATCGATGCGCCTCCTCGTCCGGCATTGAACAATTAATAGACAGGATTTACAGGATATACAGGATTTGTTGGGGCAGTGGCCACGTTGCATGAACACCCTGTGTTCATGCGGGCTGCCAAACCCGGAACGCCGGGAAAACTTTTTACATCCTGTCAATCCTGTCTATTTACGCGCGGATTCAACTCACTAGTGCAACCGGTGGGTTGATCCCGAAAAATACCTGGTTCGGCGTTTTCATTCCAAGGCATTTGCGGGGGCGGTTGTTC
>NZ_QPJY01000003.1:0-90611 GCF_003337735.1 Thioalbus denitrificans
CAGCGACGATAGCCTCTATCACAGCGCAATCCTTTTAGACAGGTTTACAGTATGCTCGGAACAAACGGTTAAAAAGGTCGGTGACAAATGGTAATAATTAGTATTTGTCACCGACCCCTTTTCGCTGCCGCTTTTCGCTGACCCCTTTTCGCTGGAATGAAGGGTTAGCTTTCATTTAGCGGTTCCCGATGAAGTACCAATTACCACCAAACGACTCTATTTCAGTACCCGGTTCACCCGCATCACCAAACTGTTCTGGTCTACCTCCGTCTGGAACCCATAAGAACCCGGAGTAGTTATCGAGAATGCCGCGGAAGGTGAAGAAAAATACATAAGGGTTGCTGGATGGGCCTTCAACAAGAATTTCGTCACCCCCCATGGAAACGCCAGAATCTGTTGGAAGCGCGATCAGTTTGTCGTTGTGCGCGACGTTAGGTGCGAAGGTGCCGGACTTCACCTTTTCTACCACTTGCTCTCGCGCTACCTTATTTAAGTTGAAATTGGCATACAGCCAAAGCTGGGTGAATGGGACAAAGAAAGCGACGAGTAGCGTGCCGATTGAAACCATCAATGGGGCAAAGGCAGATGCACCTTTACTCCTATGGCGATAGGCGTGGGCGGATCCCAAGACAGCCGAGATCACGACTAGGAGCCACACCAAGCCGAGCAATGGCCCACCGAGAAACGGTGTAAGGGCATCGATGATGTCCCATTGAAACACGAGGGACAGCAACAGCAGGAGTGCTGAAATAATGCTGAAATACAACGTCTTGCTTACCCGTGTTGATTGAACTGACAGTGTCGACATATGAGAGCTAACGTTTAAATCAGCCGACCAAAAAGCGCGCAGCGGTTTTTGGTCGGCTGAATTTACTTGTTAGAACACAATCAAACCAAAAAGCCAGTTTATTACTTTCACTGCAAGTAGCACGATCACTGAACGAAGACATTGTTTTGCCATCGAATTTGAGCACTGTCTGCAGCGCTCCTTTTGACACGTAGTTCGCATAACTCACCCTCAAACTCACCCGAAGTTCGTGCCCCATTTTCCTGATAAGGCTGGGGTTATCGAGGGATGGCGAACTACAGATAGAATTCCGGAACATTTTTACTACATCGCGTTTCCGGAATCGGTTTCTTCATTTTTTGTTCCGGCAACCAAGTCGGCAAGTGCTTTGGATAACTCGACTTGCCGCCACAGTCGCCTCGCCATGGTCCAATCGGTGAATATCTCCTTGATCTTTGGATTAGTGACTTTTCTTAGCCGCTCTGTTGTATCGACCTCATCGAGAGGCCAAATTGCATTAGAAATCACGTTGTTTGTAAATCGAGCCTTGTTGAGACGAGCCCAAAATTGGAGGTCGAAGGCCTGCAAAACACCGTAATCACGCCATGTTGCATAGTCTCGAGTAGAGTACGGATTTTTTGCTTCCCCTGATTCCGCACGAGCTCCAGCCAACCAAACCTCAAACGCAATCTTTAGAGTTTCGTCATCTTGCTCCAGATCGACAACAAGGGGGAACCCCGATATCACCTCAGAGGGATTAATTGGTTCTGATTTCCAATCTATAAGTTCTCCGAACGATTTCCTTTTTTGTGCTTTTAATGTTTCGGGCAGTTCGGTGAACAATTTTCCTGGTGTCTGAGATTGCCGGAAAGTATTGAGTTCTGAAAAAAGATTTGAGCCCTGAGGAGAACTACTTATTACCGCGGCGAGGTACAAAGCATCGAATCCACTCGGCTCTTTAACCCCCCATAGATCAGAAATATCCCCCAAAGATGAGGCCAATGCGCCTTTTGTATAGTTTTCATTTACAACAAGGCTATCGAAAAGTTCTTTGGCATGTGGGATGTCGTCGGTGTTCTCAAGGACTGTTTGCACCGAAAGCCTCATTACGATTTCATCTAGCCACCGCTCTTCCTCCAAGCCTTGATAATAGTGCTTGGATTTGAACCAAGGGGGCAAATCATCCTTAGCTTTTAATGTGGTCAGTTTTTTCTCGGCTCTACCCATGACCATTTTCTTGTTCTAACAGTACAAAACAACGGAACATTGCTGTATATCGCCCATATCAGGTAAACGTCGGCCTATCTCGCACCAGCAAACCTCCAGGAACTCGCGGATACATAACGCTCACCCCGGCTTTTCAGCAGGTTACACAATCCATCCTGGGGCGAAACACGAACGGGTGCAGCGTGATATACGGCCAATTTCCATTTATCAATGGCCAGCACAACGCTTCTCACCTCGTCGTCAACCAAACCCCAAAACAAAAAAGGCCCGCCCCGATCCCCCGAGGCGAGCCCTTCCCGATTCAACCCACGCTCTCCCTGCGCATCATATCCATCACCCCATCCCCTGGCTCACCTTCATCCCGTCACCCTGCCCTCTTCAACCTTTGCGCCTTGGCGCCTTGGCGTTAAACAAAACCCGAATCACCCGCACTTCGACTCCCCGCAGTTCAAACACGTCAGGCAGTTGTCCATGACGATCATGGCCTTGGTGTTGCACTTGGTGCAGAGCTGGGCGCCCTCGGGGAACTTGGCCTCCTCGGTGGACTCGTTCTGCTTGCTGAGCTTGCTTTCGTACTCGGCGCGCTTCTGCTCGATGAGCTTCTTCTGGTGCTCGTCGAGGCTGTCGTCCTTGAGCATGCCGATCTTCTTCAGGTGGGTCTCGATGACGTCCCCGATCTCGCTCACCAGCGAGGGGCAGAACTTGCCGCCCTTCTTGAAGTAGCCGCCGCGGGGGTCGAACACGGAGTGCATCTCCTCCACCAGGAAGGTGACGTCGCCGCCCTTGCGGAACACGGCGCTGATGATGCGGGTCAGCGCCACGATCCACTGGAAGTGGTCCATGTTCTTCGAGTTGATGAACACCTCGAAGGGGCGGCGGTGCTCGTGCTCGGTGCCCTCGTTGAGGATGATGTCGTTGATGGTCACGTACAGCGCGTGCTCGGAGAGCGGCGTCTTGACCTTGTAGGTGGAGCCGATGAGGATGTCCGGGCGCTCGAGCTTCTCGTGCATGTGCACGATGTTGTCGGTCGCCTTCAGCTTCTTGGCCGCCGCGGCCTCCTGGGCCCTGGCCGCCTCCTCCTCCTTGTTGGCCACCGCGTACTTGGCAATCTTCTTTTCGATCTTGATGGTCATGGTTCCTGTCTCCCGTGTCGGTCGGTCTTGTCGATGCTGCTGAGTGCCGGCCGGCACGTCAGAACTTGCCGTAGTAGCCTTCCTTGAGGGCGTCGTAGAGGTTGGCGGCGGTGTGGATCTCGCCGTCGTACTCGATCTCCTCGTTGCCCCTGGCCTCGACGACGGTGCCGTCCTCGAGGGTGAAGCGGTAGATGGTGCCCTCCAGGTCCTTCTCCTTCACCAGCACGCCCTGGAACGCCTCGGGGTTGAAGCGGAAGGTGGTGCAGCCCTTCAGCCCCTGCTCGTAGGCGTACATGTAGATGTCCTTGAAGTCCTCGAAGGGGTAGTCGGTGGGGACGTTCGCGGTCTTGGAGATGGAGGAGTCGATCCACTTCTGCGCCGCGGCCTGGACGTCCACGTGCTCCTTGGGGGAGATGTCCTCGGCGGTGATGAAGTACTCGGGCAATATCTCCTCGGCCTGCTCCGAGTAGGGCATGGCGCGGGGGTTGACCAGCTCGCGGTAGGCGAGCAGCTCGAAGGAGAAGACGTCCACCTTCTCCTTGGACTTCTTGCCCTCGCGGATGACGTTGCGCGAGTAGTGGTGGGCGAAGCTCGGCTCGATGCCGTTGCTAGCGTTGTTGGCCAGGCTCAGCGAGATGGTGCCGGTGGGCGCGATGGAGCTGTGGTGGGTGAAGCGCGCGCCGGTGGCGGCGAGCTTCTCCACCAGCTCCGGGGCCACCTCGGCCACCCGCTGCATGTAGCGGCTGTACTTCGCGTGCAGCACCTTGCCCTTGACCTTGTCGCCCGCCTTGTAGCCGTCCTTCGCCATCTCCGGGCGCCGGGCCAGCATGGCGGCGGTGACCTCGAACTCCCGCTCCATGATGGGGGCGGGCCCCTTCTCCTCGGCCAGTTCCAGGGCCGTCTCCCAGCCCATCAGGGCGAGCTCGCGGGTGACCCGGTCGGTGAACTCCAGCGAGTCGGGCGAGCCGTACTTCATGCCCAGCAGGGTCATGGTGGAGCCCAGCCCCAGGAAGCCCATGCCGTGGCGGCGCTTGCTCAGGATCTCGTCCACCTGCTCCTTGAGCGGCAGGCCGTTGATGTCCACCACGTTGTCGAGCATGCGGGTGAAGATGCCCACCACCTTGCGGTACTCGTCCCAGTCGAAGCGGGCCTTGTCGCTGAAGGGGTCGCGCACGAACTTGGTCAGGTTGACCGAGCCCAGCAGGCAGGCGCCGTAGGGGGGCAGCGGCTGTTCGCCGCAGGGGTTGGTGGCGCGGACGTTCTCGCAGAACCAGTTGTTGTTCATCTCGTTGACCTTGTCGATCAGGATGAACCCGGGCTCGGCGAAGTCGTAGGTGGCGGTCATGATCATGTCCCACAGCCGGCGGGCGGGGATGACCTTGTAGATGCGGCACGCCACCTTCCCCTCGTCGTTGACGTGGTAGGAGTTGGTGGTAGGCCACTCGCGCCAGGTGACCTTGGAGGCGTCGGTGAGGTCCACGCCGTCGGCCTCGATCTCGCGGGCGGTCATGGGGAAGGCGAGCGGCCACTCGGCGCCGTGGCGCACCGCCTCCATGAACTCGCGGGTCACCAGCAGGGAGAGGTTGAACTGGCGCAGCCGGCCATGCTCGCGCTTGGCGCGGATGAACTCCATCACGTCCGGGTGGCCCACGTCGAAGGTGGCCATCTGCGCCCCGCGGCGGCCGCCGGCGGAGGAGACGGTGAAGCACATCTTGTCGTAGATATCCATGAACGACAGCGGCCCGGAGGTGTAGGCGCCGGCCCCGCTCACGTAGGCGCCCTTGGGGCGCAGGGTGGAGAACTCGTAGCCGATGCCGCAGCCCGCCTTCAGGGTCAGGCCCGCCTCGTGCACCTTCTCCAGGATGTCGTCCATGGAGTCGCGGATGGTGCCCGACACCGTGCAGTTGATGGTGGAGGTGGCGGGCTTGTGGGCCAGGGCGCCGGCGTTGGAGGTGATGCGCCCGGCGGGGATGGCCCCGCGGCGCAGCGCCCACAGGAACTTCTTGTACCACTCCTCCTGCTTCTCGGGCGTCCGCTCCACCTCGGCCAGCGCCTTCGCCACCCGCTTGTAGGTCTCGTCCACCGTCCGGTCGACGGGCTTGCCGTCCTTGGTCTTCAGGCGGTACTTCTTGTCCCAGATGTCCTGGGAGGCGGGCTGGAAGGGAATGTCCATGTTCTCGTGGCTCGGGACGGCGTGCAGGTGCGCGGACTCCATGGGGCGTCTCTCCGTCTTATTCTTTAGACCATTGGGAGGGGTTGCAGCGGTATCCGACGCGCCGGACACCTGAAAACAAAACCACTATATGTTGTGGTTGGGAGGTAAGGTTAGGCCCCAATAGGGGGGCTGTCAACCGGATTTCCGCATATTGTCACAGATTGTTTTTTGTCAATTATTCAACCAGTTATGCCATATCTGTGAAGATATTCACGGTTTTTCAGGGGCTTATTGAGCCGTTGGCGCCCCGATGTGCGAACACAACATATTGTAGTCCTAATATTCCGATTTTCAGCCGCTTGGGGAAGTTGGCGGGCGCTCACTTCCACCCCCGCCCACCGCCCGGCCACACCCCTTGAAATCGTCCGGGCCGCGCCCATCTTGATGTCAGGCATGAACAATCAACCGGACTGACAGGAGGTAACACCATGACCATCGTCCGTTACGACCCCTGGGCGACCCTGAACCAGCTCCAGGAAGAGATGAACCGCCTGTTCAAGCGCGCGGGCGACGAGGACACCGGCACGGTGGTGACCAGCGACTGGGCGCCGCCGGTGGACATCAAGGAGGAGAAGGACCGCTTCGTGCTGCTGGCCGATGTGCCGGGCGTGGACCCGAAGGACATCGAGATCACCATGGAAAACGGCGTGCTCGCCATCCGCGGTGAGCGTAAGCTCGAGCCGGAGGAGGAGCGCAAGGGCTTCCACCGCATGGAGCGGGCCCGCGGCGTCTTCTACCGCCGCTTCGCCCTGCCGGACACGGCGGACGCCGAGAAGATCGCCGCCAGCGGCCGCAACGGCGTGCTGGAGGTGGTGATTCCGAAGCAGGAGAAGGTCCAGCCGCGCAAGATCGTGGTGGAGGGCTGATCAGAACCCGCAGACGGCCCCGCCCCGGAGTCCGCTTCGGGCGGGGCCGGGGGAACTGATAGATGGAATACAAGGACTACTACAAGATTCTCGGCGTGGAACGCGGCGCGTCCCAGGAGGAGATCAAGCGCGCCTTCCGCAAGCTGGCGCGCAAGTACCACCCGGATGTGAGCAAGGAGAAGGACGCCGAGGCGCGCTTCAAGGAGGTCAACGAGGCCAACGAGGTGCTCGGCGACCCCGGGAAGCGGCGCGCCTACGACCAGCTCGGCAGCAGCTGGCGCTCGGGCCAGGAGTTCCGGCCGCCGCCGGGCTGGGAGGGCCGCACGGAGTTCCGCCACGGCTTCGGCGGGGCCGGGGGCGGCGCCGAGGAGTTCAGCGACTTCTTCGAGAGCCTGTTCGGCGGCGGCGGGCCGTTCGCCGGCGGCGGCAGCCCCTTCGGCGGCCGCCGCGGCAGCGCCTTCCGCATGCCCGGCGAGGACCAGCAGGCCAAGCTGCTGCTGACCCTGGAGGAGGCCTACCAGGGCGTGACCCGGACCCTGTCGCTGCAGGTGCCCGAGGCCGACGCCCAGGGGCGGGTCACGGTGCGCAACCGCAAGCTGCAGGTGAAGATTCCGGCCGGCGCCACCGAGGGCCGGCAGATCCGCCTCGCCGGCCAGGGCAGCCCCGGCATGGGCGGCGGCCCGCGCGGGGACCTCTACCTCACGGTGGAGATCCAGCCCCACCCCTTCTATCGCACCGAGGGCAAGGACATCCACCTGGATCTGCCCGTGGCGCCTTGGGAAGCGGCCCTGGGCGCGAAGGTGACCGTTCCCACCCTGGGCGGCAAGGTGGATCTCGGCATCCCCGCCGGCTCCCAGTCGGGGCGCACCCTGCGCCTGAAGGGCCGCGGCCTGCCGGGCCGGCCGGCCGGCGACCAGTACGTGCACCTGAAGATTCTCACGCCGCCGGCGGACTCGGAACAGCTGCGGGAGCTGTACCGGGAGCTGGAGCGCGCCGCGCCCTTCAACCCCCGGGCGACCCTCGGCGTCTGAGCCGCCGCGGACCCCGCGCCGGACGGAACCGGCGCGGGATGAAACTATTCCACACGATTGGTGCACTAACCGGGCAGCAGGCCCAGACAGGCCAGTCCTGCTGGCCGAACCCGCCACTCGAACCATCAAGGAGGGAGACATGAGCACCCTGAATCAGCTGCGGCACGGCCTGGAGCGGGCCTGGGACAGCCTCGCGGAGGGCTGGCGCCAGCTGCTCGACCACGCCAGCGACGCCCTCACCCGCTTCACCCCGGTGCGCCATGCCCAGGAGCTGGAGACCGCCGATGAACTGATCGCCGGCCGCGCCTCCCGCTGGGGCCTGCTGGCCGCCCAGGTGCAGGAGACCGACGACGCGGTGGTGGTGCGGCTGGAGGCGCCGGGCCTGGAGCCGGAGGCGTTCGACATCAGCGTGGTGGACGACTACCTGGTGGTGCAGGGCGAGAAGCGCGTGCAGCGGGAGAGCCGGGAGGGCCGCTACACCCTCATGGAGTGCGCCTACGGCCGCTTCGAGCGCGCCATTCCCCTGCCGGTGCCGGTGGACGAGGACGCCGCCCGCGCCAGCTACCGCCACGGCGTGCTGCGCATCGAGCTGCCGCGCCTGCGGGCGCCCGGCGCCCGCCGCATCCAGGTCGACGTGGACTGAGGGAGGAACCATGGCATTACGACGGACCGCGACGCTCCTGCTCCTGCTGTTGACCCTCGGCGCCGGGCTCCCCGCCGCGGCGGCCCTGCCCGCCGCCGTGGAGGGAGAGCCCCTGCCCACCCTCGCCCCCATGCTGGAGCGGGTCACCCCGGCGGTGGTGAACATCTCCACCGAAAGCCGGGTGCTGGTGCGGGACAACCCCCTGCTCAGCGATCCCTTCTTCCGCCACTTCTTCGATCTGCCCGCCCGGCCGCGGGAGCGCACGGCCCAGAGCCTGGGCTCCGGGGTGATCGTGGACGCGGCCAAGGGCTACATCCTCACCAACCACCACGTGGTGGACAAGGCGGTGCAGATCACCGTCACCCTCAACGACGGGCGCCACTTCAGCGCCGAACTGGTGGGGGCCGACCCCGAGTCCGACGTCGCCGTCATCAGGATCCCGGCCGAGGGCCTCACCCAGCTCACGGTGTCCGACTCCGACGCGCTGCGGGTGGGGGACTTCGTGGTGGCCATCGGCAACCCCTTCGGGCTGGGCCAGACGGTCACCTCCGGCATCGTCAGCGCGCTGGGGCGCAGCGGGCTCGGCATCGAGGGCTACGAGGACTTCATCCAGACCGACGCCTCCATCAACCCGGGCAACTCGGGCGGGGCGCTGGTGAACCTGCGCGGCGAGCTGGTGGGGGTGAACACCGCCATCTTCTCCAAGTCGGGCGGCAACATGGGCATCGGGTTCGCCATCCCCAGCAACATGGCCCGGGTGGTGATGGAGCAGTTGCTGGAGTACGGCGAGGTGCAGCGCGGGCTGCTGGGCGTGAGCGCCCAGGATCTGACCGTGGAGCTGGCCCAGGCCTTCGGCATCAGCTCCGGCGGCGGCGCGGTGGTCATCGGCGTCACCGCCGGTTCGCCGGCGGAGAAGGCGGGGCTGAAGGTGGGGGATGTCATCCTCGCGCTGAACGGCACCCGCACCAACAGCGCCGGGGAGATGCGCAACAACCTCGGCCTGCTGCGTCCGGGCACCCGGGTGGAGATGCGGGTCTGGCGCGCCGGCAAGGAGTTCGACGCCACCGCCGTGATCGTCGAGCAGAGCGCCCTGCAGCAGGACGGCGGCGATCTCGACCCGCGGCTGAAGGGCGCCGTCCTCGACGAGTTCACCGCCGATGACGGCTCCAGCCGCCTCCGGGTGGAGGACGTGGCCGGGCAGAGCCCCGCCGCCGCCCTGGGCCTGCGCCCCGGCGACATCTTCCTCTCCGTCAACAACCAGGCCGTCACCGACACCGCCAGCCTCGGCCAGGCGCTCCAGCGCGACTCCCGCGGCATCCTCATGCGCCTGCAGCGGGGCAACACCCTGCTGACCCTGCGGGTGCGGTAAAGGATAGTTGCGAGTGGCGAGGCAGTAGGTGCAGATTCATCTGCCCGCCTGCGCCAGATGGACACGCCGCCCCCTCCCCCAGCCCCCTCCCGCAAGGGGAGGGGGAGCAGGCCGTGCCGCACCCAAGCATTCATGGTGATGGGTGATGCGTTGTGGGTGATGGGACGTTCGGCATCACCCTTCACCCTTCACCCTTCACCCCTTACCCCTTACCCCTTACCCCTCACCCTTCACGGATCACGCATTCATCCGGCCAGGCAGCGCCCCCCCCTCAGCCCCCTGCGAAGACCAACCAAAATATACTTGACTATTACAGTAGGCAATATTAGCCTTATGAGCGTATAAGCAGTTACTTGTTTACTGATACAGGCAGCAACAGGAGGTAGTGACTATGTCCGGTCTGATTCCCAACTTCCCGCTGGACGGCGTTGTGACCATCAACCGCGTGATCCTCAAGCCGGAATACACGGTGGAGGACCTGGAGGAACGGGTGGCGATGCTGTGCGAGAACGTCAAGACCTACCACTCCGACACCGGTTTCATCGGCGGCTTCGTGGCGCTGAACAGCGGCGCCGTCTCCAACGAGGGCTCCACCATCGGCCAGGCCGTGGAGAACCCCCTGAAGGGCAAGGAGGCCCTGATCATCACCTTCTGGAAGAGCTTCGAGGACCATGAGCGCTCCCACCGCTCCGACACCTTCCAGCCCCTGTTCCGCGAGGTGCTGGCGCTGTGCGAGAACGGCAACGAGGAGATCGCCTACGAGATGCTCTGGTCGGGCACCGCCTACGACCCCGAGGCCGCGAAGGCCGCCCGCGAGGCGAAGGAGAAGTACGCCGCCTGACCCCGGCAACCCTCCCTCCCGCCAGCAGACGCTGGCATTGCCCCCCCCTTGGCCGCCCGCCCCCGGGCGGCATTTTTTTGCCTGTTGTCCTCAGATGGTGGCTATTCTTCTGTCATTCATTGCATGATCGACGCAAAAGACACCCGGTTTGAGGTGTAACGACGCTGGCCACCGGCACCTGGCCTCCGGGCAGCCGGCAGCGTCCCATCGCCCCGGGGGCGGGCCTCCCACAGGCCTCGGCCAGGCCGCCGGGGCCGGGGAATCCTTGTGGGAGGGGCGCCCCGCCGCGATTCCCTTCACCCTTCACCCTTCACCCTTCACCCTTCACCCTTCACCCTTCACCCTTCACCCTTTCTCCCTTAACCACCGAACCAGTCACGACGTCAGCTTGCGGTAGATGTCGGAGATGCGCAGGGGGAGCTTGGTGACATCGTCGATGACGGTGTAGCCGGCGGGGCCGTACATGTGCTTGAGGTAGTCGGCGGCCTCGGTGTCGAGGGTGACACAGTAGGCGTGGATGCCGTCGCGGCGGGCCTCCATGAGGGCCTGGCGGGTGTCCTCGATGCCGTATTCGCCGCGGTAGCCGTCGAGATCCTCGGGCTTGCCGTCGGAGAGGGTGACCAGCACCCGGATGCGGGCGTCCACCCGGGCCAGCAGCCCGCTCAGGTGGCGGATGGCGGTGCCCATGCGGGTGTAGTCCTTGGGCGCGATGCCCGCGATGCGCCGGTGCACCGTCTCGTCGTAGGCCTCGTCGAAGCGCTTGACCCGGAACACCTCGCAGCGGTTGCGGGTCATGCCCGAGAAGCCGTAGATGGCGTAGCGGTCGCCGAGGCTCTCCAGGGCCTCGCACAGCAGCACCAGGGCCTCGCGCTCGGCGTCGTTGACCCAGCCCTTGGTGGAGCCGCTCATGTCCACCATGAACATCACCGCGATGTCCCGCTCCAGCCGGTGCATGCGGGTGTAGAGGCCCACCGGGCTCTCCTGCCCGGCGCGGGCGTCGGCGTAGGCGTCCACCACCGCGTCGATGTCCACGTCGTCGCCCTCGGGCTGGCGCTTGAGCAGCTTGTTCTCCCCGCGCAGCACCTCGAAGGTGCGGCGGATGCTCTTCACCAGCCCCCGGTACTTGGCCTGGGCCGCGGGGAAGAATGCCTCCGGGCCCGGTTCCACGGTGAGCTCGCGCAGCTGGCACCAGCCCTTGCGGTAGTGGCCCCGCTCCATGTCCCACTCGTCGTAGAAGAGCATGCCCTCGTTGCCGGCCATGCCGGAGCGGGCGCGGCGCTGGGCCTCCCGCTCCTCGTCCACCCGGTACTCGCCCTCTCCCGCGGCGTGGAGGTATTCGTCGGGAATCTCGCCCAGGTCCAGCAGGATGGAGTTGATGAGGTTCTGCACCTCCTCCGGCGGCGCCACCGGCTTGTCCTCCAGGTAGAGTTCCACCCGCATGCCTCCCGGCCGGGCGGGGTCGGGCCGCTGGCGCAGCTCCAGCTTCATGGGCCGGCGCTCCGTCTCCCCGGCCTCGCCGCGGGCATCCCGGGTGCGCTCCTCCAGCTCCTGGCGCAGGCGCACCAGGGCGGTGGTCAGCTGCCGCTCCTCGCGCTCGATGCGCGCGGCCATGACCGCGGCGGCCCGCTCGGGGCGGAGTTCGCCCTGGTAGCAGAGGGTCTCGGGCAGCGCCGGCTGCTCCCACAGCCGCCGGACCCAGTCCAGGACATCCGCCGCACCGGCCCCGGGCGCCGCCAGCGCCGCGGCCGCCCCGGCCCACGCGCCGGGCAGGGGACCGCCCCCCAGCACCGCCTCCAGGGCGTCCATCTCGCGGGCCACGCCGGGCAGCTCGTGGCGCACCCGGGCATCCAGGCGCACCGCCTCCAGGCGGTGGAACAGGCGCAGGGCCCGGTCGGGATCGGGGTAGGCCGCCAGCGACTCCGCCAAAGGCAGGCGCCAGGTGCCGAAGCGGATCTGGGCCCACTGGTGGACGGCCATCGCCTTGTAGAGCTGGAAGTTCCGCTCCCGCGCGGGCAGCACGTTGAGCAGCGGCGGCAGGTAGAGGGTCTCGGTGTCGGTGAAGGGGATCTCGGACTCGTCGAGCTTCAGCACCCGCCCGCTGAGGCCGGTGACGAACCGCTCCAGCACCCCGGCGATGTCCGCCAGCGCCACCCCGGTGTAGCGGGCGGCGCGGTCGGCGGCGAACTGCTCCACCTCGGCCAGGGCCCGGAACGCCACCGCCAGGCCCTTGCGGTCGTAGGCGTCGACGGCCTGCACCAGCCACTCCTCGACCCCCTCGGTGTCCATCAGCTCGAAGGCCCGGTCCACCCGCTCGGCGAACTGGAAGGCGAGCTCGAGGCTGGTGCGCGCCACCACCTTGATCCAGTGCAGCACGAAATCCTGCTGCACGCCCTCGAGGGAGGCGATGGCCAGCGCCGGGGCGACGGAGTGGCGCGAGGAGATGTCGGTCTCGAACACCTCCTCCAGGTGCAGCTCCACCTCGTCGGCGCTCATGGCGCGGTGGGAGAAGCGCCGCCTGGCCCGGTACCGCCCTTCCGTCATGGTCGTTCCCCGTCCCCTGCCTGCGCGGACCGCCGCCGGCCCGCTCGAAAGACACCTGCGCCGGGCGTCCCGACACGTTAAACTGAATCCCAGTGACAACCCGCGTCGCTGAGCACGAATGTCCGGCACCCCGCACCCGTCATCACCCGCCTTCTCCTACCGCCTGCCGGCGGCCGCGCTGGCCGTGGCGCTGGCCCTGGTGGGCCTGGCGGTCATCGCCGGCATGCAGCGCTCCCCGCCCTGCGCCGCGGGCGCGCCCGGGGTGGAGTGCCTCGGGGTGGAGGTGCTGCGCGCCTGGGACCACCCCTGCGGCCACTACACCCAGGGGCTGGAGTACCACGACGGCCTCCTCTACGAGAGCGCCGGCGGCTACGGCGAATCGGCCCTGGTGCGCTACGCCCTCGGCAGCGCCGAGATCGAGCGCAGGCCCCTGCCCGCCCGCCTCTTCGGCGAGGGGCTCACCCGCAGCGGCGGGCGCCTGCTCCAGCTCACCTGGCGCGAAGGCGTCCTGCTGAGCTGGCGCGCCGGGGATCTCGCCCCCCTGGAGGAGCGCCGCTACCAGGGGGATGGCTGGGGGCTGTGCGACGACGGCCGCCGGCTGGTGATGAGCAACGGCAGCGAACACCTCACCCTGCGCGACCCCGAGAGCTTCGCACCCGTCGGGGAGCTCACCGTGACCCTGGGCGCCCGTCCCGTCTCCGGCCTCAACGAGCTGGAGTGCGTGGGGGGCGACATCTACGCCAATGTCTGGCCCACCGACCGGATCCTGCGCATCGACGGCGCGACCGGAGCGGTCACCGCCGTCATCGACGCCGCCGGGCTGCTGCCCGAGCCCCACTGCCGGGGCACCGACGTCCTCAACGGCATCGCCTACCGCCCCGACACCGGCACCTTCCTGCTCACCGGCAAGTACTGGCCCTTCATTTACGAGACCCGCTTCGTGGAACGCTAGCGTTCCGTGAGTGCGTGAGTGCGTGAGTGCGTGAATAGTGCCCTTATCCATTCACCATTCACCCTTCACCCTTGTCCCTTAACCGTCAGAACAGCGACGTGCTCAGCTCGTTGACCGCCGCCAGCATGTCCGGGTCGTCGGTCAGGGCCTGGGCCACGCCGGCGCGGCAGGCCGCGGCCGGGGGGATGCCGTGGTGGATGAGCTTGGCCGCCTGCACCAGCAGCCGGGTGCTGGCCCCCTCGTCCAGTCCCGCCCCCTTGAGGTTGCGGGTCATCTCGGCGAAGCGCACCAGGCGTCCGGCCACCTCGCCGTCCACGCCCGACTCGCGCTCGATGATGCGCGCCTCCAGCTCGGGGTCCGGGTAGCTGAACTCCAGCGCCACGAAGCGCTGGCGGGTGCTCTGCTTCAGGTCCTTGAGCACGCTCTGGTAGCCGGGATTGAAGGAGATGGTGAGATTGAACTCCGGCGGCGCCTCCAGCAGCTCGCCCAGCTTCTCCATGGGCAGCTCGCGGCGGTCGTCCGCCAGCGGGTGGATCACCACGGTGGTGTCCTTGCGCGCCTCCACCACCTCGTCCAGGTAGCAGATGGCACCGAAGCGCACGGCCCGCGCCAGGGGCCCGTCGGTCCAGACCGTCTCGCCGTTCTTGACCAGGAAGCGGCCCACCAGGTCGGCCGCGGTGAGGTCGTCGTGGCAGGAGACGGTGATGAGCGGGCGCTTGAGGCGCCAGGCCATGTGCTCCATGAAGCGGGTCTTGCCGCAGCCGGTGGGCCCCTTGAGCATTACCGGCAGGCGGTTGTCGTAGGCTGCCTCGAACACCTCGATCTCGTCGGCCACCGGCTCGTAGTAGGGCTCCTGCCCGATGATCCGCTGCTCGGCCTTCAGGCTGTGTGCCTGCATGCAAACTCCTCGCTCGATAGGGTCTGTGGGGTGAGGGGGACGACCGGCGGCGCGGCCCGCCCGGCGGTTAACATTAAGACAAGCGTCCCGGCCCGGGTTCCGCAGGCCGCGCCCGCGGCGGAAATCCGGTCCGTATTTTCGATCCCTGCCGGGATTTATCCTTACCAGACTATTTCCGACCAAACCACCCTGTTTTCAAAAGGATAATGGGAGCGTTTTGCTGGGTATTTAGGTTGATCCACAGGCCAAACAGGGCCTTAGCCATGGTCATTGTCAAATCCATATGACCGTTCTATCGCTATATACGAAATTTCTGGGTTGCATCCCTAGGGGACAAGTGGCAACGCCCCGCGCAGAGGGGTATGGTTACGCCATTCTGCATCCGGGAGCCTGTCGGCTTTTCCCTGCTGCGCTGCGGAATCGTGCCGGAACTCCCGGCACCGGCGGCGGCCGCGAGTAAAATCCGACAGGCTCCCGGGCAGCACTCCCCCCCACCGTTCCGGCGACCGGCCGGAGCGCGGGGTTTTGCGCCGCATCGTCGGCGCGGGGCGCCGCTGCCGCGGACCGCGCGACCCGGCTGGGAAGCGCACAATGAATTCCACTCCAGAAGACCTCGAATCCGTGACGGAGGCAAACATGGCGGATGTGATCGCAACCAACGAGACCATCCTGGTCGTCGGTGGCGGCATCAGCGGCATGAGCGCGGCGATTGAAGCTGCCGAGTGCGGCAAGCATGTCGTTCTGCTCGAAAAGGGACCCGCCCTCGGTGGCCGGGTCAGCCAGCTTTACAAGTACTTCCCGAAGCTGTGCTTCCCCACCTGCGGCCTGGAGATCAACCTCCGTCGCCTGAAAGGCAACCGCAACCTGCACATCATCACCATGGCGGAGGTGACCGGCGTCAGCGGCGAGCCGGGCGACTTCAGCGTGGAGGTGAAGATCGCCCCCCGTTACGTGAACGAGAACTGCACCGCCTGCGGCGAGTGCACGAACGCCGTGGAAGCGGAGTTCGACGACGAGTTCAACTACGGGATGAAGAAGCGCAAGGGCGCCTACCTGCCCCACAACATGGCCTACCCGCAGCGCTACCTGCTCGACCCGCGCATCATCGGCACCGATGACGCCGACAAGGCCAAGGCCGCGTGCAAGTACGACGCCGTCGACCTCGACATGCAGGAACAGACCCTGCAGCTGAAGGCCGGCGCCATCGTCTGGGCCACCGGCTGGACGCCCTACGACGCGGCCAGGATCCAGCCCTACGGCTACGATCGCTACGCCAACGTCATCACCAGCGTCGAGTTCGAGCGCATGCTCGACCCCTTCGGCCCCACCGGCGGCAAGGTCCAGCGGCCCTCCGACGGCCAGGCGCCGAAGAACGTGGCCTTCATCCAGTGCGCCGGCTCGCGCGACCGCAACCACCTCAAGCACTGCTCGCGCATCTGCTGCATGGCCACCCTGAAGCAGACCACCTACGTGCGCGAACAGTTCGGCGACGACGCCAAGTCGAGTGTCTACTACATCGACATCCGCGCCATCGACCGCATCGACGATTTCTACCGCAAGGTCCAGGCCGACCCGAACGTCACCTTCGTCAAGTCCAAGGTCGCCAACATCACCGTCAACCGGGAGAACGACAACCCGATCCTGCACGGCGTGGACACCGAGGGCTACCACCGCTACTCCAACGAGCACGACCTGGTGGTGCTGGCCGTCGGCATGCAGCCGAACGTGCCCGGCGATCACCTGCCGGAGGGCGTGGTCATCAACGAGGAAGGTTTCATCGACCACTCCAGCAACAGCGGCATCTTCGCCGCCGGCTGCTCCGCCGACGCCCTGGACGTGAACCGCTCGGTTCAGAACGCCACGGCCGCGGCGCTGCGCGCCATCCAGGTGGTCAACCGGGTTTCGGGTACGGAGGGTTAAACAGTGTCTGAGAAGAAGATGGGAGCCTATCTCTGCAAGGGCTGCGGCCTCGGCGAGCGGCTCGACGCCGATGCGCTCGAGCAGGTGGCCGTGCGCGAAGGGAAGATGACCTTCTGCAAGCAGCACGACTACCTCTGCAGCGCCGAGGGCGTGGCCATGATCAAGGCCGACATCGAGGCCGGCGACGTGACCCACATGGCGATCCTGGCCTGCTCGCGCCGCGCCAAGGCCGACGCCTTCAACTTCGATGGCGTGGCCATGTCCCGCGGCAACCTGCGCGAGGGCGTCATCTGGTCCCAGCCCGACACCGACGAGGCGCGCGAGCTGACCGGCGAGATGGCCATGGACTATGTCCGCATGGCCTGCGCCGAGGTCAAGTACATGACCGTGCCCGGGGGCAAGGTCAAGGAGGAGTTCGCCCGCGAGGTCATGGTGGTGGGCGGCGGCATCTCCGGCATGACCACGGCCATCGAGGCGTCGAATGCCGGCTACCCGGTGACCATCGTGGAGCAGTCCGACGCTCTCGGCGGCGCCATGAAGACCATCTGGAAGCGCGTGCCCGCCGATGCGCCCTTCGCCGAGCCCGCCGACACCGGCGTGGAGGCGATGAAGGCCGCCATCGAGGCCGACCCGAAGATCACGGTAAGGCTCAACACCAAGGTCGCCAGCACCGACGGCGCCCCGGGCCGCTTCAGCGTGGAGCTCGCCACCGAGAGCGGCTCCACCGAGAGCCGCACCTTCGGCGCCGTGGTGGTGGCCACCGGCTTCGAGCCCTACGACGCCAGCCAGCTGCCCGAGTTCGCCTGGGGCAAGACCCCGGACGTGGTGGACCAGATGGGCCTGGAGAAGCTGGCCCGCGAGGCCAACGGCGGCGCCATCAAGCGCCCCTCCGACGGCAAGGAGGTCAAGAGCGTCGTCTTCATCCAGTGCGCCGGCCAGCGCAGCGAGAAGGAGGGCCACCTGCCCTACTGCTCCGGCCACTGCTGCCTGACCTCCATCAAGCAGGCGATGTACTTCAAGGACACCAACGCCGACGTGGAGACGGTGGTGATGTTCTCCGACCTGCGCACCCCCGGTGCCGGCGGCGAGGACTTCTACCGCTCAGGCCAGGACAAGGGCGTGACCTTCCGCAAGGGCCAGGCCAGCGAGGTGGTGACCGGCGGCGACGGCCTGGAGGTGAAGTTCAAGGACCTGATCCTGGACGAGGACACCGCCCTGCAGGCCGACCTGGTGGTGCTGGCCACCGGCATGGTGCCGGTCAGCGGCCCCGATCCCTACGTCCAGCTGGACCTGGAGCAGGCCAAGGCCGACGGCAAGGAAGAGCGCGTCATCCAGCTGCAGAAGGAGCTCGACAAGGCCCCGCCCTCGGTGCTCAACCTGCAGTACCGCCAGGGCACCGACGTGCCGCACCTGCGCTACGGTTTCACCGACTCGCACTTCATCTGCTTCCCCTACGAGAGCCGCCGCACGGGCATCTACACCACCGGCCCGGTGCGCCGCCCCATGGACGCCATCCAGGCGGTGGAGGACGCCACCGGCGCGGCGCTCAAGGCCATCCAGGCCATCGAGAACGCCGGCCAGGGCCGTGCCGCCCACCCCCGCTCGGGCGACCTCTCCTACCCCTCCTTCCGCAAGGAGGGCTGCACCCAGTGCAAGCGCTGCACGGTGGAGTGCCCGTTCGGCGCCATCGACGAGGACGAGCAGCGCTACCCGGTGTTCAACGAGGAGCGCTGCCGCCGCTGCGGCACCTGCATGGGTGCCTGCCCGGTGCGCGTCATCTCCTTCGAGAACTACTCGGTGGAGACCGTGGGCCAGCAGCTCAAGGCCGTGGACGTGCCCGACGAGTTCGAGGAGAAGCCGCGCATCCTGGTGCTGGCGTGCGAGAACGACGCCTACCCGGCGCTGGACATGGCGGGCATGAACCGGCTCACCTACAGCCCGTTCGTGCGCATCATCCCGGTGCGCTGCCTCGGCTCGGTGAACACCATCTGGGTCTCCGACGCGCTGAACAGCGGTTACGACGCGGTGATGCTGCTCGGCTGCCAGAAGGGCGACGACTACCAGTGCCACTTCGTGAAGGGCTCCGAGATGGCCCACTACCGCATGAGCAAGATCGACGACACGCTCACCCAGCTCAACCTGGAGACCGAGCGCGTCCAGACCTATGAGGTGGCGATCACGGACATCCACCGGATTCCGAAGCTGATCGACGAGATGGCCGCCACGGTCGAGAAGATTGGCCTCAGCCCCTTCAAGTTCTAACGGAGTGCGACCATGAGCGATCTGAACACCGCGATGATCGAGAAGTATCGCAACAGCTTCCTCAAGGAGGTTGAGGCGAACGTCGAGGAGGGCGACTGGGTCAAGATGTGCATGCAGTGCGGCGTCTGCTCGGGCTCCTGCCCGCTCGGCCCGCACTGGGAGCATCCCCCGCAGGAGATCTTCATGATGATCCGGGCGGGCAAGCGCGACGAGGTGCTCCAGTCCGACGCCATGTGGATGTGCACCTCGTGCTACAACTGCATCGTGCGCTGCCCGCGCGAGCTGCCCATCACCCACATCATGCACGGCCTGGCCCACTACGCGAAGCGCCTGGGCCTGGCGCCGAAGAACCAGCCCACGGCCAAGTTCGCCCAGCTGTTCTGGGACAACCTGGTGAAGTCCGGACGGGTCAACGAGCTCAAGCTCGGCCTGTCGCTGTACTTCATGAACGGCTTCGGCGAGGGCATCAAGACGTCGCTGAAGATGAAGAACATCGGGCTCGGGATGGTCAAGACCAAGCGCATGAACCCGATGGAGATCCTCGGCGGACACGGCGTCAAGGACAAGTCGGGCCTGCAGAAGATTCTGAACAAGGCCCGCGAGATCGAAGAGGCCAAGGCCCAAGGCGCCTGAGGAGAGACTGACCCATGGCTAAAAAAGAGTATTCCTTCTACCCGGGCTGCTCCTCGCAGGAGAAGGCCTCCTCCTCCAACTACCTGAAGTCGGTGGAGACCATGTGCGAGGAGCTGGACATCCAGCTCAACACCATCCCCGACTGGAACTGCTGCTCCGCCTCCATCGGCTACGCCGGCGGCGGCGAGCTGCCGCGCCTGGCCCTGTCGGCGCGCAACATCGCCCTGTCCGAGCAGCACAACGCCGGCCAGGACATCGTCGCCACCTGCGCCGCCTGCTGGCTCGCCACCAAGGAGACCCAGGAGCGGCTGCACGACGACCAGGACATGATGGCGGACATGAACAAGGTCCTCGCCGAGGCCGGTCTCAAGGTGGAGGCCAAGTCGCCCATCCGCCACATGGTGGAGGTGCTGATCGAGGACTTCGGCTACGAGGCGCTGGGAAGCCACGTGAAGAAGCCGCTGGACGGGCTCAAGATCGCCGGCTACGTGGGCTGCCAGACCAACCGCCCCTTCGGCATCGACGGCGAGTCCTTCGAGAACCCGAAGTACCTGGACAAGCTGGTGGAGACCATGGGCGCCGAGCCCCTGGAGAACTACGACAAGAAGGTCCAGTGCTGCGGCGGCGCGCTGGCGTTCTCCGAGCCGGAGAAGAGCCAGGCGATGATCAAGGACATCATCGAGGCGGCCTACGACGGCGGCGCGGACCTGGTGGTCACGCCCTGCCCGGTGTGCCAGATGAACGTGGAGGTCTACCAGGACCACATCAACGCCAAGTACGGCACCAAGTTCAAGATGCCGGTGGTCTACTACAGCCAGCTGATGGACGTGGCCTACGGCCGCAACGCCAAGGACGCCGGCCTCGACGGCCAGGTGATCCGCGCCAAGCAGTTGGAGGAGATCGCCAACAAGTCGTAGGCAATCCCCGGCGGCAACGCCGTTGAAAAGCCCTCCCCCGCGGAGGGCTTTTTTTTGCTTCGTCGTGCGGGGAAAGGCCCATTCACCACGAAGGCACAAAGGACACGAAGAGAAAGGCTAGTTAACCGCAGATTACGCAGATTTACGCAGATTTTTCCCCGATCGATGGATTGCCATCTGAAAATCCCGGATGGGGTGCTGGAAGAGGGACGATCCATCGAACCGTATCGTTATGGATCCTGTTTCATCGATGCGCCAACATGCCTGAATGGTTCAATCTGCGTAATCTGCGGATAATAGTCCTTTCGCTTTTCTTCGTGTCCTTCGTGCCTTCGTGGTGAGAACTTTCTTTACTGTGCCGATGAAGCCGACAGCCCATGGACGCCCTTAACCACGCCCTGCTGGTGGGCGCCGTCCTGATGTTCGCCGGGATTCTCCTCGGCGGGGTCTCGGCGCGCTTCGGGCTGCCGGCGCTGCTGGTGTTCCTGGTGGTGGGCATGCTGGGCGGGGAGGACGGCCCCGGGGGCATCGCTTTCGACGACTACGGCATCAGCGTGCTGGTGGGGAACCTGGCGCTGGCGGTGATCCTGCTGGACGGCGGGCTGCGCACCCGCTACGCCACCTTCCGCGTCGCCCTCGGGCCCTCCCTGTCGCTGGCCACCGTGGGCGTGCTCATCACCGCCGGCCTGCTGGGTGCGAGCGCGGCCTGGCTGCTGGGGGTGGACTGGCGCCTGGGCCTGCTGCTGGGCGCCGTGGTGGGCTCCACCGATGCGGCCGCCGTCTTCTCCCTGCTGCGCGCCGGCGGCGTGCGCCTCAACGACCGTGTCGCCGCGGCCCTGGAGCTGGAGTCGGGCCTCAACGATCCCATGGCCGTCTTTCTCACCCTGACCCTCGTCGCCGTCCTGAGCGGCCAGATGACGGAACCGGCGACGGCGCTGCCCCTGGCGCTGTTCAAGCAGTTCGGGCTGGGGCTGGCGGCGGGAGTCGGGTTCGGACACGCCATCGGCTGGGTGCAGGACCACGCCCGGGTGGGCGAGGGGCTCCAGGCCCTGCTGCTCGCCTCCGCCGGGGTGCTGGTGTTCGCCCTGACCAACGCGCTGGGCGGCAGCGGCTTCCTGGCCGTCTACCTGGTGGGGCTGACCGCCGGCAACCGCGAGCGGCCCGTGGGCGAGGGCGCCCTGCGCGCCATGGACGGGCTCGCCTGGCTGGCCCAGTCGGGGATGTTCCTGCTGCTGGGGCTGCTGGTCGCCCCCCGGGAGGGGCTGGCGGTGGCCGGGCCGGCGCTGCTGCTGGCCGGCATCCTGATGCTCGTCGCCCGCCCGCTGGCGGTCTGGCTCACCCTGCTGCCGTTCCGGTTCGCCGCCCGCGAGGTGGCCTTCATCGCCTGGGTGGGGCTGCGCGGGGCGGTGCCCATCGTGCTGGCCCTGTTCCCGCTGCTGGCCGGGGTGGAGGGGGCGGAGCTCATCTTCAACATCACCTTCTACGTGGTGCTGCTGTCGCTGCTGCTGCAGGGCACCAGCCTGGCCTGGGTGGCGCGGCGCCTGAAGGTGTGCGTGCCGCCCCGCCCCGAGCCCTTCTCCAGCGTCCCGCTGGACACCGGCGCCGGCGAGGCCTTCGCCCTGGTCCAGTACCGGGTGCTGCCGGAAAGCCGCGCCGCGGGCCACGTGCCCGCCACCCTGCGCCTGCCCGAGCGCTGCGAGGCGGTGGCGGTGTTCCGCGGCGGGCTGCGCTTCACCGACCTGGCCGCCCTGCGCCTGGAGGTGGGGGACATCGTCTCCCTGCTCGCCCCCGCGGCGTTCAGCGAGCGGCTCGCCGAGTGGTTCCGCAGCGACACCGGCCCCTTCGCGGCCCGCGAGGTGTACGGCGACTTCACCCTCGACGCGGGCGCCCGCGTGGCCGACGTGGTGAGCTTCTACAACGCCGGCGAGGTGCCCCCGCCGCTGGCCGCCGCCACCCTGGCCGAGGCGCTGGAGCGGCTGCTCCACCACCGGGCGGTGGAGGGCGACGAGGTGGTCATCGGCAACCTGCACCTGACGGTGCGGGAGATGGTCAACGGCGAGATCCGCAAGGTGGGCCTCAAGCTCCTCCGCCCCGCGGAGTGACTCATGACTCACCAGAAAGACGAAAAGAGCTCACCACGAAGGCACGAAGGACACGAAGAGAAAGGCTGTCCAACCGCTGATTTGCGTTGATTGTCCCCGTTTATCCGGTTGGTTGCCAAACGACTCTACGAGGTTTCCTGTCGAAACACGCGCGCCCCAACCCATCACCTTCGGGAGGGGCTTTCAGCGCCAAGCCAACCTGTGTTGTACACCCGAATCAGCGTCAATCAACGTGAATCTGCGGTTGATTCGCCTTTCGCTTTTCTTCGTGTTCTTCGTGCCTTCGTGGTGAGATCAATCTGGCGCGTCCCTGCGCCGGGTTAGGTGCCTACTCGAACTTCAGGTTGGCCTTGACCCAGAGGGTGCGGCCGGGCTCGTTGACCCGCTCGGTGGGCGGGTTGAGGCCGGCAAAGGTGTTGCGGCTGATGTGCTCCACGTAGGTGGCGTCGAACAGGTTGTCGACGCCGGCGGTGAACAGGGCGTTCCGGTTGAGGCGGTAGCCGGCGTTGAGGGACCAGACGGTGAAGCCGCCGGTCTCGCCCATGTCGACACTGGCGATGCTGCCGCTGCCGGCGTCCACCCGGTCCTGCTCCGCCACGGCCCGCACGGAGACCCCGCCCGACCAGGTGCCGTTGTCGTAGGCCAGGCCGAGGCGGCCCTCCAGCGGCGGCATCAGCGCCAGGGCGTAGTCGTAGGTCTCGTTCTCGCCGTAGACGTAGGCCAGGGCGCCGTTGAGGCGCCAGTTCCTCACCAGCTCGTAGGAGAAGTCCGCCTCCAGGCCCCAGGTGCGCGCGTCGATGTTCTCCGCCGCGCCGTTGGCCAGGATTTTCGGATCGCTGTAGTTGATGAGGATGTAGTCGTCGTGGCGCGCGGCGAAGGCGGAGACGGTCGCCCGCAGGCGCTCGCTGCGGTAGGTGGCGCCGAGATCGAGCTGCAGGGTCTTCTCCGTGTCGAGATCGAAGACCTGCCGCCGCTCCCAGTAGTCGGGGGCCCGCTCCGCCAACCCCAGGCCGGCGCTGAAGGTCCACGGCAGGGTATCGAGGTCGTGCTCCCAGCGGGCGAATCCGGACACCAGGGTATCCTCGTCCTCGGTCCCGGGGGCGGCGCCGCCGTAGCCGCCGGCCATGAGGGCCTCGGCCTCGGCCCAGTTGGTGCGCAGTCCCGCCACCAGGCGGTCCCGGTCTCCCAGGGCGTGGTTCAGCTCCCCGAACAGGCCCGTCTCCTTGAAGCGGGCGTCCTTGGCCCGCGGCAGGCTGGTGTAGGTGGAGACGGCCATCCCCATGGCCTTGCGCAGGGTGTGCTCGTTCTCCTGGTAGTCCACGCCCACCGTGGCGAAGGTGGCCTCGCCGAGATTGAGCTGGGCGGCGAGCCGGGCGCCCACCGTGTCGCGGTCGGGGTTGCTGACCATGGGCATGGCCATGGTGTCGCGCAGGGTGTAGTTGTCCATCACGTGGTCCACGTAGTTGTGATAGACATTCAGGTCGAGCCGCTCCAGGAGACCGGCGGCGAAGGACTTCTCCACCTTCAGGCCATAGCCGGTGCGGTCGAACTTCACCCCGTCCATGGGACGGTCGGCGTAGGCGGCCTCGGCGTCGCTGCGGTCCAGCGACAGCTCCACCAGGGTGGTGTCGTCTGGCGTCCAGCCCGCCACCAGGCTGCCGCTCCAGCGGGTGTAGAAGGAGTGGAGCTCGTTGCCGTCGCCGTCCTCGTAGTTGTCGGAGTCGGAGCGGGTGGCGCTGCCCCGCAGGTAGCCCTGGGTGCTGCCGCCGGTGAGCTCGAGCACCTGGTCGTTGCGCCCGAAGCTGCCGAGCATGAGGCTGCCGTTGGCCCGCACCCCGGGGGCGTCGAAGCGCGGCGTGTCGCGCTCGAAGCGCACCGTCGCCCCGCTGGTGGGCGTGCCGTAGAGGACCGTCTGCGGCCCCTTGAGCACCGTGATGCGGTCGTAGGACTCCGGGTAGACGTAGGCGGTGGGCGGGTCCATGCGCATGCCGCAGCCGCCGAGGATATTGGCGTCGTCGAGCAGGATGTTGATGCGCGAACCGCTCATGCCGCGGAACACCGGGTCGCCCGAGGTGCCGCCCTTGCGCACCACGGAGAAGCCGGGAATGTTCTTCAGGTAGGCGGCGCCGTCGGCCGCCGGCACCGGCTGCACCGGCGCCTTGGGATCGGTGACCACGGTGAGGGGATCCTCCATCTGCGGGGCGGTGACCACCACCTCGCCCAGGTAGACCGCCTCGGAGACCAGCTCGGTATTCTCCTGCGCCAGGACATTGGCGGCAGGCAGGGCCGCGAGAATCGCGGCTGAAAGCGCGGTGCGCATGTTTTCCCCCTTGGGTCGTTGCACAACAGTCGTTGTTGAAACCGCACAACTGTCAGCAAGAAACATACCCGCCGTTCCGCCCGGGAAACGCCGCTCCGGCGGGCATACGGGTTCGGGGGAGCGCGGCAAATGCCGCAGCGGTCGGTGATATCACTCGCCCAGGCGGGCGCGGTTGTTGCCTTCGTTGAGCTCGATGACGGCGTAGTCGAGATCCACCTGTCCCAGGCACCGTGCTGCGGGGCCGCCGGCGGTGAGCGGGAAGACGGCGGCGGCCCCGGCGGCGAGGGGCGGCAGGGTCCAGGCGAGCGCGCCCGGCGGCCAGTTCAGCAGGGTGCGCTCCAGCGGCGCACAGCCGGCGCAGGCGATGGGCACCGGCGCCGCCCCCTCGCAGCCCACCGCCATCACCACGGCGGGGGCGGGATCGGTGCCGCGGTTCACCACCTCGACCCGCAGCCCCCCGGCAACCGCTTCCAGGGTCAGCGCCAGGTCGGGCAGGCGGTTGCGGCAGGCGGGGAGCGGGGCGCCCCCCTCGGCGACGAGGGAAACGGGGGCCGCCAGGGCGGCCGCGGACGCCCCCAGCGCCAGGACCGGCAGGAGGGCAACCGGCGTCCTCACAGGGCGTGGCGCTCCAGGCTCTCCGGGATCGGCGCCTCGATCACCTCGAAGCGGTCGGTCTCGGCGTCGAGGGCGAGCAGCTCGCCCTGGTCCAGGTCGAAGTACCAGCCGTGCAGCTGCAGCCGCCCCTCCGCCTCCCGATCGCGCACCCAGGGGAAGGTGCGCAGGTTGTCCAGGGAGGCCCGCACGCCCGCCTGCTCGCATTCGCGGGCGGGGTGGGCGGCGTCTGCCCGGGCCCGGTCGAAGGCGACCTTGCAGGCGTCGCGGGCGATGTCCATCCACGGCCCGATGAACTCCCGCTGCCGCCCCGGGGCCGGCTCGGTGGTGATGAGCGAGCGGATGCCGCCGCAGTAGGCGTGGCCCATGATCACCACGTGCTCCACCTGCAGGTCGAGCACGGCGAACTCCAGCGCGGCGCTGGTGCCGTGGTAGGTGCCGGCCTGCTCGTAGGGCGGCACCAGATTGGCCACGTTGCGGATGACGAACATCTCGCCGGGGCTGCAGTCGAGGATGATGGCGGGGTCCACCCTCGAGTCGCAGCAGGCCACCATGGCCACCCGGGGCGACTGCCCCTCGCGGCTCAGGCGGTCGAACAGTTCCTGTTTCTGGGGGTAGTAGCCGGCGCGGAAACGGCCGTAGCCCTGCAACAGTTCGTCGATGGCGTTCATGGGCGACCTCAGGCGGGTTCGATCTCGATCAGGGCCTCGTTGGGATTGACGCTGTCACCCTTGGCGATGTGCACGGCGATCACCTTGCCGGCGATGGGCGCCTGCACCTCGGCCTCCATCTTCATCGCCTCGGCGATGAGCACCGGGTCGCCGGCGTTCACCATGTCGCCCTCCTTCACCTTCACCTCCACGATGGTGCTGGGCATGGAGGTGGTGACGTGGCCGGGCTTGGAGGCGCGCGGGCGGCCGCCCTTGGACTTGCTCACCACCGCGCCCTCGGCGCCGCCGGTGAGGAGCACCTCCTCCAGCGTCTCCACCACGATCTCCTCGGGCATGCCGTCGAGGGTGAGGTAGAAGTGGCGCTCGGCCTCGGCCTTGTGGCCGGTGCCGGTGACCTTCACGTGGTAGGTCTCGCCGTGGAGGGTGATGTTGAACTCGGTGGGGGCGGTCTCCGTGGGCGGCGCCTGCTCGCCCTCCTTCGCCGGCTGGGGCTCCAGCGGCTCGGGGTGCAGGGTGCCGGCGGCGCGGTGCTCCAGGAACTGGCGCCCCACCTCCGGGAACATGGCGAAGGTGAGGATATCCTCCTCGCCGCGGGCCAGCTGGCCGATCTGCTCGCCGAGGTTGTGCATCTCGTCCTTGAGCATGTCGGCGGGGCGCACGTCGATGACCGGCTCGTTGCCGATGGCCTGCTGGCGCACCAGGCTGTTCACCTGTCCCGGCGGACGGCCGTACTTGCCCTGCAGGTAGAGCTTCACCTCGTTGGTGATGGACTTGTAGCGGGTGCCGGTGAGGACGTTCAGCACCGCCTGGGTGCCCACGATCTGGGAGGTGGGCGTGACCAGGGGCGGGAAGCCGAGATCCTCGCGTACCCGGGGAATCTCGGTGAGCACCTCCTGCATCCGGTCCAGCGCCCCCTGCTCGCGCAGCTGGTTGGCGAGGTTGGAGATCATGCCGCCGGGCACCTGGTTCACCTGCACCCGGGTGTCCACCCCGGTGTAGTCGCTCTCGAACTGGTGGTAGCGCTTGCGCACCTCGTAGAAGTACATGCCGATCTGCTGCAGCAGTTCGAGATCCATCTCCGTGTCGTGCTCGGTGCCGCGCAGGGCCGCCACCATGCTCTCGGTGGGGGCGTGGCTGGTGCCGCCGGCCATGGATGAGATGGCGGTGTCGATGTGGCGGCAGCCGTTCTCGATGGCCTTCAGGTGGCACATCTCGGCCTGGCCGGAGGTGGCGTGGGTGTGCAGGTGGATGGGCAGGTCCACCGCGTCCACCAGGACCTTGACCAGCTCGGCGGTGGCGTAGGGGGTGAGCAGGCCCGCCATGTCCTTGATGGCGATGCTGTCACACCCCATCTGCGCCATCTCCTTCGCCATGGCCACGAACTGGTCGTTGCTGTGCACCGGGCTGGTGGTGTAGCTGATGGCGCCCTGGGCGTGCTTGCCGGCGGCCTTCACCGACTCGATGGCCACGCGCAGGTTGCGCACGTCGTTGAGGGCATCGAAGATGCGGAACACGTCGATGCCGTTCGCAGCGGCGCGCTTGGCGAAGGCCCGCACCACGTCGTCGGAGTAGTGGCGGTAGCCGAGCAGGTTCTGGCCCCGCAACAGCATCTGCAGCCGGGTGTTGGGCAGCGCCTCGCGCAGCTTGCGCAGCCGCTCCCAGGGGTCCTCCTTGAGGAAGCGCAGGCAGGAGTCGAAGGTGGCGCCGCCCCACACCTCCAGCGACCAGTAGCCGGCCGCGTCCAGCTTGCCGCAGATGGGCAGCATGTCATCGGTACGCAGGCGGGTCGCGATGAGGGACTGGTGCGCGTCGCGCAGGACCGTATCGGTGATGAAGACTTTCGACATGGCGATGGTTCCCGACTTTGGTTTCCGTTGGTTACAGCCCGGCGTGGGCGGCGATGGCCGCGGCCAGGGCGGCGGCGACGTCGTGGGGGCGGCGTTTGCTGGAGTAGTTCGCCAGCTCGGGGTGGGTGGCCACGAAGCTGGTGTCGAAGGTGCCGGTGCGGAACTCGGCCGTCTTCAGGATCTCCAGGTAGTAGGGAATGGTGGTGCGGATTCCCTGCAGGCCGATATCGCGCAGGGAGCGCCGGGCGCGGTTCACCGCCTCGTCCCAGGTGAGCGCCCAGACAATCAGCTTGGCGCACATGGAGTCGTAGTAGGGCGGTATCTCGTAGCCGGTGTAGATGGCCGCGTCGGTGCGCACGCCCGGCCCGCCGGGGGCGTAGTAGCGGGTGATGCGCCCGAAGCTGGGCAGGAAGTCGTTCTTGGGATCCTCGGCGTTGACGCGCAGCTGGATGGCGTAGCCGCGCCGCTGCACGTCGCCCTGGGCGTAGGAGAGCGGCTGGCCGTCGGCGATCCGGATCTGCTCGCGCACGATGTCGATGCCGGTGATCTGCTCGGAGATGGTGTGCTCCACCTGCAGGCGGGTGTTCATCTCCATGAAGTAGAACTGGTTGCCGGCGTCGAGCAGGAACTCCACCGTGCCGGCATTGGTGTAGCCCACCGACTTGGCCGCCTTCACCGCGAGCGCGCCGATCTCCTGGCGCTGGGCCTCGGTGAGCTGGGGCGAGGGAGCGATCTCGATGAGCTTCTGGTTGCGGCGCTGGATGGAGCAGTCGCGCTCGAACAGGTGGATGGCGTTGCCGTGGGTGTCCGCCAGCACCTGCACCTCGATGTGGCGCGGGTTGACGATGCACTTCTCCAGGAACACCTCGGCGGAGCCGAAGGCCTTGGTGGCCTCGGAGACCACGCGGTCGTAGTTGCGGCGCAGATCGGCCTCGGAGTCGCAGCGGCGAATGCCTCGGCCGCCGCCGCCGGAGGTGGCCTTGAGCATCACCGGGTAGCCGATCTCGCCCGCCCGCGCCAGCGCATCCTCCAGGTCGGCCAGGTTGCCCTCGCTGCCCGGGGTGACCGGCAGGCCGGCGGCGATCATCGACCGGCGCGCCTCCGTCTTGTCGCCCATGCGCCGGATCACCTCGGCGTCGGGGCCGATGAAGCGGATGCCGCGCCGATCGCAGGCGGCGGCCAGCTCGGGATTCTCGGACAGGAAGCCGTAGCCGGGATGGAGGGCGTCGCAGCCGGTGGCCACGGCCAGATCCACCAGGCGGTGGGCGTTGAGATAGCCGGCCAGGGGATCGGGACCCAGGCTGTAGGCCTCGTCGGCCTTCTTCACATGCAACGCGTGCCGATCGGCCTCGGAGTAGACCGCCACCGAGCGAATGCCCATCTCGGCACAGGCGCGCGCGATGCGCACCGCGATTTCACCGCGGTTGGCGATGAGTATCTTTCTGATCACACAAACCTCCGCTGACGGGGTTGCGGTGCGCCGCCCAGGCGCCTCAGGGTATGCTGCGGCACAGCAAAACGTAGCCGATCCGCGGCCGGACGGCAATCAGGCCCTGCTTGCGGGGCACCGGCGGTTTGTCACAGTCCCTGGACCCGGCACCGGGAGAAGCAATCTCGCTCCGGGCGCGCCGCAGGGCTCCGCTGCGCCGGTGTGGCCATTCCACATCCTGCCCCGGCAACACCGCCATGGCTGCGGACGGTCACTCCCTGGGCACTGCGTGTCTTTTCCAGGACTGTATCGGGCGGGCCCGGGGCCGCCCGGCGGCACGTCTCATCCGTGCCGCCGGACCCTCGGGGAAATGATCATATACACTTTTGCGGGCGTTTGATATCCCGGTTACTGCACTGCGTCATCAGCCGAGATGGCGGCCGCTGCGGGCATCGAAGCGGGATTCCTGCAGCCCGTCGCGTCCCAGCAGCACGATCCGGTAGACCCAGTCCGTGTCCACGGCGTGCAGCTCCGCCCGGACAAAGCGCCCCGCGGTCATGCGTTCCGCGGCCTGGATGACCGTATCGATCGAGACCAGGGCGGCCGGGAGTTCACCCCGCCCGGAACGGTCACAGCAGCCGGCGGCCACACCGGCGCCCACCGACAGCACCAGGCCCAGACCCAGCAGGACAACAGCGGCTATGCGCGGGATTTTCTTCATGGGGGTTCCTCCCAGGTGGCATCCATTGACGATGCCATTCTCCCGCGGCCCCATGAAACCACACTGAATTTATTATTAACCCAGGTTTCTGTCGCCAGGAACGCCAAGGTTAAGAATGCTCGAGACCTTCCGAATGGCGCATCGAACATCGTCTTGCACGGAGGCCACTGCGGTACAAGACCGTCAATCCTCTTGTTTTCCCGGCGTTCTTCGCGTCTTGGCGAGAGATTTGTGAAAAATTGCGGGCCGGCTGCCTTTAAGCATGGTCGGCCGGCAGGGCGCGCGGGCTGGCGACCGTACCCGGCGCGGACTATGTTTAAGCAGGAATCCTCCTCCCCCTGCCCTCCGAACCACCATGTCCATCGAGCTCTACGGGGATGATCTCCATTCCTGCCAGTTGTTCAGTGGGCAGGTGGTGCGCACCGAGGTGCAGACCTGCCAGGGCCTGGTTGTGCACGGCTATCACGCCGCCCTCATCGATCCCGGCGGCACAGCCACCTTCAACCGTGTCCTGACACAGCTGGGCCCTCACCTCAAGTACCTGGATTATCTCCTGTTTTCACACCAGGACCCGGATACCACCGGGGCTCTCGAGGGTTGGGTGCTGGCCACCCGGGGCAAGGTGGTCATCCCCGAGCTGTGGGAGCGCTTCCTGCCCCACCTGTGCTCGCCGGGGATCCTCGACGGCCGGGTGATCACCATTCCCGACGCCGGACTCGAGCTGCCCATGGGCAAATCCCGGCTACGCGCCCTGCCCGCCCACTTCCTCCATTCAGAAGGAAACTTCCACTTCCATGATCCCGTCGCCCGGGCCCTGTTCAGCGGCGACATGGGCTCGGCCATCGGCGTGGAGGAGTTGTGCACGCCCGTGGAGAGCCTGGGCCCGCACATCCGCTACATGGAGCCCTTCCACCGCCGCCACATGAGCTGCAACAAGGCCTGCCGGCTATGGGCCGACATGGTCAGGGAGATCGACCTGGAGTGGCTCGTGCCCCATCACGGCCCCCCGCTCCATGGCCGGGCCGTGATCACCGACTTCCTGGAGTGGATATCGGAGCTGGAGTGCGGCACCGACCTGCTCACCGCCGCGGACTACCGGCCGCCCGGACCGGTGCGGCACCAGGGGAAAGGTGAAAGGTGAAGGGTGAAAGGACAAAGGACAAAGGACAAAGGACAAAGGCAGGATGCCCCCGCCGCCACCGGAGGCGCCAGTCACCAGTCACCAGTCACCAGTCACCAGTCACGGAACACGGAACACCAGCATCCCTTGACCTTTATCCCTTATCCATCAACCCCTATCCATGAACCCGTAACCTTTTTCCCTTCACCCCGCTGAATCAGTAGTCGTCCACCGACGCGTCGAAACGCTCGGCGTCGTTCAGATCGGCCAGGGCGGCCTTGTGCTGGGCGGCGGCCTGCGCCGCCTGGGCCTCGGCCGCGGCGATCTTGCGGGTATTGCGCTCCTCCACGGCCTCCTGGCGCACGGGGATGGAGACCTCGCCGAACAGCACCTGGCGCAGCAGCCGGGCGCTGAACTCCAGCAGCGCCTCGTCACTGGCCTCGATCTCGTCGAAGAGTTCGGGCGGCAGGTCGTAGGACTCGCGGAAGCTCTCGGAGGTGGCGAAGGCCCGGAAGGTATCCGGATCGTAGCTGGCCATGAAGAAGAACTGCCGGCTCTTCAGCGACAGGCTGCCGATCGAGGGTCCGGAGGACTTTTTCTTCAGGACCAGCTGCCTCCAGCCGCGGGAGTGACGGTCGTACTCCACCACGCCCTGCTCCTGGCGGTACTCGTCGATGGTGATGGGGCGTTCCTCGAGATGCCCCATGCAGTGCTCCTCCTTGACCACCGCGTAGGCGTCCCGATCCACGTATTCGTCCTGCTTGCGCAGGGACATGAGGCCGACGGGATAGTAGCGGCACGAGGCGGGACGGTCGTCGTAGACCGAACAGCCCTCGTCCACCATGAAGCGGCAGGCGGTGCCGTTCGGCACCGGCTTCATCTTCACCCCGGCCAGGCCGTCCTTCTCCATCTCGAAGGGAACGGTGTACTCGCGCAGGAACTGGGCGGAGGTGATGCCGAGCCGCTTCCTGAGCCGCACGATGTCGTAGGGTGTCAGGGTGATGTCGATGTTGCTGCAGCAGGCGTTCCAGCAGCTGATTCCCTTGTGGCAGCGGAAGTTGAACTGGTGATCGCCCTCCAGCATCACGGGCATGACAGGGCTCTCGAAGGGGGGCTTCATGGGTTCGCTCATGGAATCACCTCTGGATATCGGCCGCTGTCCGCACGGCTGTGCGACGGGTCTGTTTGGACCGCGGCCGGAACGGGAAGGTTCACTTCCCGGGACAGGCACCTGCAACGTTCGCGTACCGCCTGGAACGTTCGTGTTCTACATAATAAGAGGTCCGGGTGCCTCGCGACACCCGGACCTCGAAGTCTAAACCGTCAAGCAGTGATTACTTGAACAGCTTGGACTTGTCCACCAGGTCGACATGGGCGCGCTTGAAGCAGGTCCACTTCTTGCTGTCCTTGTCGTAGACGGAGTTCACGAAGCACTTCCAGTTCTCCTCGTCGACGAAGTTCTTGTCGGCGCGGTAGTAGAAGCCGGGGTAACGGCTCTCCTCGCGGAACTGAATGTGCTTCATGTGGGCTTCGGCCGTCAGGATGCGGTGGTAGTTCTCCCAGGCGCGGAGCAGCTCGTGGAGATCCTTCGCACGCATCTTCGCGGCGTCTTCCTTCAGCATCTCCAGCTTCTCTTCGGCCACGGCGAGCATGTGGGCGTTGGTGGTGTAGTAGGTCGCCACACCGGCCACGTACTCGTCCATGATCTTCTGGAGGCGGAACTGCAGCATCTTCGGCGTGATGTAGTGCGGGTTCACGTCGATGGCGGTGCTGTAGTCCTTGTGCTCCATGTAGGTGCGGACCGGCTTGTAGATCTCCTCCACCAGCGCGTCCACGTCGGTGTCGAGCTCAGGCGTCCAGTCCTTGTTGTCCAGGCAGTACTGCACCATGGACTTGGCGGCCATGCGACCCTCGGCGTGGGAGCCGGAGGAGAACTTGTGGCCGGAGGCGCCCACGCCGTCACCGGCGGTGAACAGACCCTTCACGGTGGTCATGCCGCGGTAGCCCCAGCTCCAGCCCTTCGGCAGGTGCCCGGGCACGCCGTCCATCGCCTCGTCGGTGGGCGCACCCACGTCATCGGGACCGGAGGTCCAGATGCCGCAGCAGCCGGAGTGGGAGCCGAGCAGGTAGGGCTCGGTGGGCATCAGCTCGGAGTTCTTCTTCTCCGGCTCGATGTTCTCGCCCACCCAGATGCCGCACTGGCCGACGCACATGTCGAGGAAGTCTTCCCAGGCCTCGGCCTCGAGATGCTTGACCTCCTTCGGGGTCAGGGTCTCGCGCAGGTTGGCCAGGGCGGTGACGGTATCCATGTAGATGGGACCGCGACCTTCCTTCATCTCCTTCAGCATGAGATGGTTGCGCAGGCAGGAGGCGGGAACGGCGGCCTGCCCGTAGGGCGGGTAGTCGTTCAGCATCTCCTTGTTGCGGTCCATGTAGACCTCGCCGAAGGCGTTGGTGGCCTTGGCCTTGAACAGCAGGAACCAGGCGCCGACCGGGCCGTAACCGTCCTTGAAGCGGGCGGGCACGAAGCGGTTTTCCATCATGGTCAGCTCGGCGCCGGCCTCGGCGGCCATGGAGTAGGTGGAGCCGGCGTTCCAGACCGGGTACCAGGCGCGGCCGGTGCCCTCACCCACGGAGCGGGGACGGAACAGGTTGACGCAGCCACCGGCGGCCAGCAGGCAGGCCTTGAACTTGTAGACCATCACCTTGTGCTCGCGAACGGAGAAGCCCACGGCGCCGGCGATGCGGCTGGGGTCGTTCTTGTCGTTCACCAGCTTCACGATGAAGATGCGCTCCTGGATGCGGTCGGAGCCCAGGGCCTTCTTGGCGGCCTCGGCAACGATCCACTTGTAGGACTCGCCGTTGATCATGATCTGCCACTTGCCGGAGCGCACCGGCTTGCCGCCGTCCTTCAGCGCGGGGATGCCCTCGCGGATGGACTCGGCGCCGTCGTGACGCACGCCCTGGTCGTCGGTCTTCCAGATGGGCAGACCCCACTCCTCGAACAGGTGCACGGACTCGTCCACGTGGCGGCCCAGGTCGTAGGCCAGGTCGTCACGGGTGATGCCCATCAGGTCGTTGGAGACCATGCGGGCGTAGTCGGCGGGATCCTGCTCGGAGCCGATGTAGGTGTTGATGGCGGACAGGCCCTGGGCCACGGCGCCGGAGCGGTCCATGGCGGCCTTGTCAACCAGCTTGATCTTCAGGTCGACGCCGGTCGCGGCCTTGGCGGCCTCGGCCCAGCGCATGATCTCGTAACCGGCGCCGCAGCAAGCCATGCCGCCGCCGATGAGAAGGATGTCGACCTCTTCCTGGACAACTTCGGGATTACCAAATTCACCAGCCATTGTTCTTTCCTCTGATTCGTTACGTGCCCGAGCCTTACTTGCGGATCAGCTCGGCCGGGTTGCCGGCGCGATAGCCATTGCTGGCGGTGAAGAAGCCGGGCTTGGAGATGTTCTCCATCTTGGCCTCTTCCTTGCCGGCGTAAGGCTCGATGGAGCCCTCGGGCGTCGTGCGGATCGGGAACTTGAAGCGCTTCATGGTGCCGTTGCGGAACTTGATGGTCCACATGATGGAATCGGAACCACGCAGCGGCTGCACGGAGCCACCCAGCGGTACGATATCGGCGTAGTGACGTGCCTCGATGGCATTCTGCGGGCAAATCTTCACGCAGGAGTAGCACTCCCAGCACTGCTCGGGCTCCTGGTTGAAGGCCTTCATCGCGTGACCGGTCTCGGACCCGTCCTTGTCGAGCTTCATCAGGTCGTGCGGGCAGATGTACATGCAAGCAGTCTTGTCCTGACCCTTGCAGCCATCGCATTTGTCAGTACGAACAAACGTAGGCATTGTCGTTCTCCATTTCTACCGCGGTAAAGAATGGCCGCCCGTCTGGCAGATCAGGCGGCACACTTTGAAAAGCCGTTACTTGGCAGAGTGGCCGGTCAGCTTGACCTCCACTTTCTCGTCGTCCTTCAGACTTCTGTAGTACTCCTGCAGGATGCTGACCACCTCGGGGCGGCTGAATTCCGCCGGCGGGTCCTCACCCTCGGAGAGCATCTTGCGCAGCTTGGTGCCCGAGAGCAGCAGGCGGTCGCCCGCCTCGTGGGGGCAGGTCTTCATGGAGGCCATGCCGCCGCACTTGTAGCACCAGAAGGTCCAGTCGATCTTGAGCGGCTTGGTCTCCAGCGCGTCCTTCGGGATCTGGTCGAAGATGTGATGCGCGTCGAAGGGGCCGTAGTAGTCGCCCACGCCGGCATGGTCGCGGCCGACGATGAGGTGGGAGCAGCCGTAGTTCTGGCGGAACAGGGCGTGCAGCAGCGCCTCGCGCGGACCGGCATAGCGCATGTCCAGCGGGTAGCCCGCCTGCATCACCGTGTTCTTGACGAAGTAGTTGTCGATGAGCGATCCGATGGCGTCGGATCGCACCTCGGCCGGAATGTCACCGGGCTTGAGCTTGCCGAGCAGGGAGTGGATCAGCAGACCATCGCAGATCTCCACGGCGATCTTGGCCAGGTACTCGTGGGAGCGGTGCATCGGGTTGCGGGTCTGGAAGGCGGCGATGGTGCTCCAGCCGCGCTTCTGGAATTCCGCCCGCGTCTCCGCCGGGGTCATGAACTGATCGCCGTACTTCTCGGGGAAGCCGCCGAGGGAGAGCACCTTCACCGGGCCGGCCAGGTTGATCTCGCCCTGGGCCTTGACCATCTTGACGCCGGGATGATCCTCGTCGGTGGTCTTGTACACCATCATGCACTCGTGGGCCTTGTCGATGGTGTACTTCTCGGTCACCTTCATGGTGGCCAGGATCTCGTCGCGCTCGGCGTCGTAGAGCGCCACATCCTGGCCCTCCTTGATGCTGTTCGAGGTATCGAGATCGGTGGAGAGGGTGATGGGGATGGGCCAGAACAGGCCGTTGGCCATCTTCATCCCGTCACAGACCCCCTGCCAGTCGGCATGGGTCATGAAGCCCTCGAGCGGGGTGAACCCGCCGATGCCCATCATGATGAGGTCGCCCGCCTCGCGGGAAGAGATACGGATCTGAGGCAGAGACTGGGCCCGGGCCTTCTCGGCCTCCAGCGCTTCGCCTTCGAGCAGCAGCGGCTTGAGCTCGCCACCACCGTGAGGATTCACCAGCTTTGACATGTATCCGCCCTTCTTCTGGTTGTACCGAGGGTGTCCTTTCAATCCCCAAAACCGGGCGCTTTCCACCCCCGGCCGGACGCAGGTGCCCTACCATATACCTTTGCCCCAGCGTGTCAAAACAGATTTCTCTTCGCACGCCATAAGGCTCGCTTATCTTAGACTGAGACTAATAAGCGAAACCGGGGGGTAACACCCGGATGGATAGGCGGGGTTAATGGTGGGGGCAAGGATCTAGTGTACTGCACCACTCTTGGAGGCACATTCAGCGAGTCGCCGGGCGGTCAGATCCAAGGCGCGCTTGCGCAGGAAGGGCAGGCGCCGCAACCGGCCGGAAACGCATGCGCACTCACGCACTCACGCACTCACCCATCACACCGGATTGTCGATGTCGATGAAGCGGTGCTCGATGCCGAAGCGCTCGGCCAGGTGCTCGCCCAGGGCCTGGACGCCATAGCGCTCGGTGGCGTGGTGACCCGCGGCGAAATAGTGGATGCCGAGCTCCCGGGCCTCGTGGACGGTCCGCTCCGAAACCTCTCCGCTGATGTACGCGTCCAGCCGCAGGGCCGCGGCCTGCTCCAGGTAGTCCTGGGCGGCGCCGGTGCACCAGCCCACCCGGTAGACGCGGTCGCCGCCGCCCGCCACGTGCAGGGGTGCCCGGCCGAGACGCTCGGCCAGGAAGTCGGTGAAGACCCCGGGCGCCAGCGGCTCGCTGAGCGAGCCGTACATGGCGATGCCCGAATCGGGCCCCGGCCCGAAGCCGCCCTCGACGCTCAGATCCAGCTCGGCGGCCAGCCGCGCGTTGTTGCCGTAGACCGGGTGGGCGTCCAGGGGCAGGTGGTAGGCGATGAGGCTCAGGTCCGCGCCGAGCAGGCTCCGCAGCCGACGGCGCCTCATCCCGCTCACCACCGGGCTCTCGCCGCGCCAGAAATAGCCGTGGTGGACCAGCAGGGCATCGGCCCCGGCCTCCTGCGCCGCCTCGATGAAGGCCTGGCAGGCGGTGACCCCGGTCACCAGGCGCTCCACGCGCTCCCGCCCCTCCACCTGGAGTCCGTTGGGAGCGTAGTCCTGGAACCGCTCCACCTGGAGCAGCCCGTCCGCATAGCCCACCAGTTCGTACAGACCGGCCATCACAACCTCCTCGCAGGGCGCCACACCTGGCAGCCTGTCGGACTTGAGACTAATCTACTGCGCCGGCGGGACAGCGGTCCATATGGAGCCGATTTTTCGTTACATAGACCCACTATGCGCCTCAAAATCGACTCCATCTGTCCTCGCTCTCCCACTCGGCCCGCTACGATCGCTCAAGTCCGACAGGCTGCTAGTTATTATGTATCGTGTAAAATTGCCATGACAGTCGCCCCGGCACGGACTCCCACCCAATGAACGCGAGAAAGCTCGTCACCTTCGTCATGCAGGCCGTCACCGTCGGCATCGTCGCCGCCACGGTCCTGCTGATCTTCAAGCCCGAGCTGTTCGCGCCCTACAGCCGGGTGGTGGAGTTCCGCGAAGCGATCCCCTCCCTGCCCCTGAGCCGCCAGGAAGGGCCCGTCTCCTATGCCGATGCGGTCGCCCAGGCCGCCTCCTCGGTCGTCAACATCTATACCAGCAAGCGGGTCACCAGCCAGCCCCATCCGCTGCTCGACGATCCCCTGTTCCAGCGCTTCTTCGGCGATCGCTTCGACCAGCCGCGCCAGCGCCTGGAAACCAGCCTGGGCTCGGGCGTCATCGTCAGCCCCCGCGGCCATGTCCTCACCAACAACCATGTGATCGAGGGCGCCGAGGAGATCCTGGTGGCCCTGCACGACGGGCGCAGCGTCGACGCCACCGTGGTGGGCAGCGATCCGGAGACCGATCTGGCGGTCCTGCGCATCGAGCTGCCCGCCCTGCCGAGCCTGGTGATCGGCCGCTCCGACGAGTTGCGGGTCGGCGACGTGGTCCTGGCCATCGGCAACCCCTTCGGCGTGGGCCAGACGGTCACCATGGGCATCGTCAGCGCCACCGGCCGCAGCCAGCTCGGCATCAACACCTTCGAGGACTTCATCCAGACCGACGCGGCCATCAATCCCGGCAACTCCGGCGGCGCCCTCATCAACGCCCGCGGCGAGCTGGTGGGCATCAACACCGCCATCTACTCCCGCTCCGGCGGCTCCCAGGGCATCGGCTTCGCCATTCCCATGGGCATCGCGAAGGACGTGCTGACCCAGATCGTGGAGCACGGCCGGGTGGCCCGCGGCTGGCTGGGCGTGGAGATCCAGGACCTGACCCCGGAGCTGGCGGAGTCGTTCGGCCACCCGGACACCACCGGCGCGCTCATCGCCGGGGTGCTGCGCGACGGCCCCGCCCACAAGGCCGGCCTCGAGCCCGGCGACATCCTCACCGAGGTGGAAGGCCAGGCGATCACCGGGGTGCGCGAGGCGCTGAACAGCATCGCCCGCGTCCGGCCGGGGTCCCGGGTCCGGCTCAGCGGCACCCGCCAGGGGAAACCCTTTGCGCTGGAGGCGGTCGTGAGCGAGCGCCCGGCCCAGAACGGCGGCTGACGCTGAACGCCGGCGGCCATGGGCCCGCCCCGGCAGGCACACGCGCCACTGGACAGGACGACAACCCCTAATTTAGTGTAACTGCATAGTGTACTGTGCCGCTCTTGGAGGCACATTCAGCGAGCCGCCCGGAGGGAGTCCCCCGAAAGCGCCAGGACAAGGCGCAGTGCGCAGGCAATGGTTGTTCCCTTGTCAAGCGCTGCGACGCCGTCATGGCGCTTTCGGGGGACTCTGAAAGCACCTCCAAGAGTGGCGCAGTACACCAGGTCGGCCCGGGCCCGGGGTCCTTTCCGAGCAGTCCCGCCGATCCGGACTGCGGCCGCGCGAGCGGCGCCGAACACGCCCCCCGGGCGAACCGTGAGATCACCAAGCCGATGTCATCCTCCGACCTGCCCCTGTTCCTGAGCCAATGGTTGCGCGCCCCCCTGCGCATGGGGGCGCTCGTGCCCAGCGGGGGCGCCCTGGCCCGCGCCCTGGCACTCCAGGCGCTGCCCTCCCGGGACGGCCCGGTGCTGGAGCTGGGCGCCGGAACCGGGGTGGTGACCCGCGCCCTCCTCGCCCGCGGCATCGCGCCCCAGAGACTGGTGCTGGTGGAGCGGGATCCCGTCTTCTGCCGCCTGCTCCGCCAGCGGTATCCGTCGGTCCGGGTGGTACAGACCGACGCCTGCCGGCTGATCCAGTCCCTCGCCGCCCTGGGCATCCACGAGGCCGCGACCATCATCTCCGGCCTGCCCCTGCTCTCGCTGCCCTTCACCACCCAGCACCAGGTCCTGCGCCAGAGCTTCCGCCTGCTGGTTCCCAACGGCACCTTCGTCCAGTTCACCTACGGCCTCGCCTCGCCGGTCCACCCGGCGCTGCTGCGCCGGCTCGAACTGGTGGGACGGCCGGTGGCCCGGGTACTGCTGAACCTGCCTCCGGCGGTGGTGTGGCGGTATACCCAGCGCGATGCCGCCAGCCCCCCGGGGGAGACCCGAGCCGCCGCATGACAGCCTGGCTGCTGACCGCCGCCGGGCTGGTGCTGCTGTTCGCCGGCGGCGAGATGCTGGTCCGGGGCGCCGCGGGGCTGGCCCGGCGCCTGGGCGTCCCACCCCTGCTCATCGGCCTGACCGTGGTGGGGTTCGGCACCTCGGCGCCCGAACTCCTGGTCTCCCTGGAGGCCGCGCTGCGCGCCCAGCCGGATCTCGCCATGGGCAACGTGGTGGGCTCGAATATCGCCAACATCCTGCTGATTCTCGGCGTCTCCGCCCTGGTCCATCCCATCCTGGTACCGGCCACGGGCATCCGCCGCGACGCCCTGGCGGTCCTCGCCGCCACGCTGCTGCTGCCGGCCCTGGCCCTCACCGGAACCATCGCCGCCTGGCAGGGCGGCGCCATGGTGGCGCTCCTGGCGGGCTATATCGCCTGGTCCTACCGCGCCGACATCCGGGCCCGCAACGGGGGCGCCGAGCTGCATCTCCACGAGGCCGACGAGCTGGGCACCGCTCCCCTGCCGGCCTGGCGGTCCCTGCTCCACCTGGCGCTCGGGCTGGCGGGCGTCCTGCTGGGGGCGCGGCTGCTGGTGAGCGGCGCCGTGGACCTGGCCCGGGCGATGGGCGTGAGCGAGGCGGTCATCGGCCTCACCCTGGTGGCGGTGGGCACCTCGCTGCCGGAGCTTGCCACCTCGGTCATGGCCGCCCTGCGCGGCCACAACGACGTGGCGCTCGGCAACGTGCTGGGCAGCAACCTGTTCAACATCCTCGGCATCCTCGGCGTCACCGCCGCGGTGGTGCCGCTGCCCTTCAACCCGCGCCTGCTGGCCCTGGACCTGTGGGTGATGCTCGCCGCCACACTGGCGATGCTGGCCCTGTTCCTGGGCGGCCGGGGCCTGTCCCGGATCGGCGGCGTGGTCTTCCTGCTCCTTTACGCCGGCTACACGGGGTGGCTGTTCGCTGCCTGAGGCCGTGCAGCGATATTCAACGCCAACGCCGGGCCACGGCGAGGTAGATGGCGACGTTGACGAGGAGCACCAACCCGGCCAGCGCGAACTGGATCTCCCGGGTCAGGCCCGCGGGGTAGATGAGGGGCAGGAGATAGTGCTCCACGAAGCCGCCGCCATAGCCGGCCTCCCCGGCCCGGGCGCGCAGGGCGTTCTCCAGCGGGGTGAGCGGGCAGATCCAGCCGCCCAGCTCGATGGCCGCGGCCCAGGCCGCCGCCGGCAGGTGCACCCACGCCACCCGCAGCCAGCGCAGGGCGAGCAGCCCGCCCAGCACCGCGAACAGGATGAACGCCAGGTGCAGCAGCACGGTGAAGTCCGCCAGCAGACGCGCGATCATGGCACGGGGTGTTGGTGAGTCAGTGTGTGTAGTGATGGGTGATGGGTGGTGGGTGATGGGTGGTGGGTGGTGGGTGGTGGGTGGTGGGTTTTGAGGATGGGACGATCCGCATCACGCATTCACGCATTCACGCATTCACGCATTCACGCACTCACGCACTCACGCACTCACGCACTCACGATTTGATCCGGTACTCCGCCGAGCGGGCGTGGGCGGTGAGGCCCTCGCCGCGGGCGAACACGGAGGCGATCCGGCCCAGGGTGGTGGCGCCCTCGGGCGAGCACATGATGAGCGAGGAGCGCTTCTGGAAGTCGTAGACCCCCAGCGGCGAGGAGAAGCGCGCCGTGCGCGAGGTGGGCAGCACATGGTTGGGCCCGGCGCAGTAGTCGCCCACCGCCTCGGCGGTGTAGCGGCCCATGAAGATGGCGCCGGCATGGCGGATCCTGCCCGCCATGGCCTCGGGGTCATCCACCGACAGCTCCAGGTGCTCCGGGGCGATGAAGTTGGCCACCGTCACCGCCTCGTCGAGATCCCGCACCTTGACCAGCGCAGCGCGGGCGCCGAGGGACTTCTCGATGATGGCCTTGCGCTCCATCTCCGGCAGCAGGCGCGCCACGCTGGCGGCCACCGCCTCCAGGAACTCCCCGTCGGGGGTGACCAGGATCGGCTGGGCGTCCTCGTCATGCTCGGCCTGGGAGAAGAGATCCATGGCCACCCAGTCGGGATCGGTCTTGCCGTCGCAGACCACCAGGATCTCGGAGGGGCCGGCGATCATGTCGATGCCGACGGTGCCGTAGACCATGCCCTTGGCGGTGGCCACGTAGATGTTGCCGGGGCCCACGATCTTGTCCACCCGCGGCACCGTCTCGGTGCCATAGGCCAGGGCGGCGACCGCCTGGGCTCCGCCGAGGGCGAAGACCCGGTCCACCTCGCACAGCTCGGCTGCGGCCAGCACCAGCGGGTTCACCTCGCCGTCGGGGGTGGGCACCACCATGATGAGCTCCGGCACGCCGGCCACCTTGGCCGGAATGGCGTTCATCAGCACCGACGAGGGGTAGGCGGCCTTGCCGCCGGGGACGTAGAGGCCGACCCGGTCCAGGGCGGTGATCTGCTGGCCCAGCAGCGTGCCGTCGGCCTCGCGATAGCTCCACGACTCCTGCTTCTGGCGGGCGTGGTAGGCCTTCAGGCGCGCCACGGAGACCTCCAGCGCCTCGCGCTGGTCGGCGGGCAGGCCCGCGAGGGCCGCCTGCAGGCGGGCGCGGGGGATCTCCAGCTCGGCCATGGCCGTGGCGCTCATGCGGTCGAACCGGTTGGTGTACTCCAGCAGCGCCGCGTCGCCCTCGCGGCGGACCCGGTGGAGAATCTCGCGCACCGTGGTGGTCACCCGCTCGTCGGACACCGACTCCCAGGCCAGCAGGCCCTCGAGCCGCTCCCAGAAGTCCACCGCGGTCGTATCCAGTCTCGTGATCTCAGCCATGGTCTGCTCCCAGTTGGAGTGCTTCTGCCACAGGGGACACAGAGGTCGCCAGACCTCCCGGCACCCTGCGAAAACCCGTTTCCGACCGCCCCTGCGGCCTCCGTGCGCCTCTACTTGCCGCCGGCGGCGGCCACCGCCTCGGCGAGGCGCTGGATGAAGGCCTTCACCCGGGCGTGCTTCATCTTCATGGAGGCCTTGTTCACCACCAGCCGCGAGCTGATGTCGGCGATGTGCTCCAGCGGCACCAGCCCGTTGGCCTTGAGGGTGTTGCCCGTGTCCACCAGGTCCACGATGAGGTCCGCCAGCCCGACCAGCGGCGCCAGCTCCATGGAACCGTAGAGCTTGATCACCTCCACCTGCTCGCCGCGGGCGGCGTAGTAGCGCCGGGTGGTGTTCACGTACTTGGTGGCGATGCGCAGCCGTCGGCGCGGGGCCCGTCCCTCCCGGGGACCGGCCACCATCATGCGGCAGCGGGCGATGTCCAGGTCCAGCGGCTCGTAGAGCCCGTCGCCGTCGTGCTCCATGAGCACGTCCTTCCCGGCCACGCCCAGGTCCGCCGCGCCGTACTCCACGTAGGTGGGGACATCCGCGGCGCGGATGATCACCAGCTTCACCTCCGGCAGGTTGGTGTCCAGGATCAGCTTGCGGCTGGTCTCCGGATCATCCACCGGGTGGATGCCGGCGTGGGCCAGCAGCGGCAGGGTGTCCTTGAAGATGCGCCCCTTGGAGAGGGCGATGGTCAGTGTGTCGGTCATGATGTCGTCGGCCGGTTTGTCAGCGCCATGGGGCCCGGGGCGTGGCGAACGGGACGCAGCAGCCCGGGCTGCCCCGTCACCGCGGCCCTGCGCCCGGCACGCCGTCTCCCGCGTGCTCCGTGACCGGCTCCTATGCCGGCACGCGGCGGATGCGGGCGCCCAGCTGGGCCAGCTTCTCCTCGATGCACTCGTAGCCGCGATCGATGTGGTAGATACGGTCCACGATGGTATCGCCGTCGGCCACCAGGCCGGCCAGCACCAGGCTGGCGGAGGCACGGAGATCCGTGGCCATCACCGGTGCGCCGGTCAGCTTTTCCACCCCGATGCAGATGGCCGTGTTGCCCTCCAGGCGGATGTCCGCGCCCATGCGCTGCAGCTCCTGCACGTGCATGAAGCGGTTCTCGAACACGCTCTCGCGGATGGTCCCGGTCCCCTCGGCGACGGAGTCCAGCGCGGTGAACTGGGCCTGCATGTCGGTGGGGAAGGCCGGGTAGGGGGCCGTGCGCACGTCCACGGCCCGGGGGCGGTTGCCCTTCATGTCCAGCTCGATCCAGTCGGGGCCGGTGTCGATCTCCGCCCCCGCCTCCTCGAGCTTCACCAGCACCGAGTCGATGATCTCGGGACGGGTATCCTTCAGCCGCACCCGGCCGCCGGTGATGGCGCCCGCCACCAGGTAGGTGCCGGTCTCGATGCGGTCGGGGAGCACGTTGTAGCGGCACCCCTCCAGCCGCTCCACACCGTGGATGGTGATGGTATCGGTGCCGGCGCCCTCGATCCCGGCGCCCATGGCGATGAGGCAGTTGGCCAGGTCCTCCACCTCGGGCTCGCGGGCCGCATTCTCGATGACCGTCGTGCCGCGCGCCAGGGCCGCGGCCATCATCAGGTTCTCGGTGCCGGTCACCGTCACGTTGTCGAGGAACAGGTGGGCCCCCTTGAGGCGGCCGTTCACGTGGGCGCGGATGTAGCCGTTCTCCACCCGGACCTCGGCCCCCATGGCCTCCAGCCCCTGCAGGTGCAGGTTCACGGGCCGGGATCCGATGGCGCAGCCGCCGGGCAGGGAGACCTCCGCCCGGCCGAAGCGGGCCAGCAGCGGGCCCAGCACCAGGATGGAGGCGCGCATGGTCTTCACCAGCTCGTAGGGCGCGCTGAAGTTGTCGACGCTGCTGGTGTTGGCCTCGATGCTCATGCGCTCGTCCACCATCAGCTCCACGCCCATGCCGCCGAGCAGCTCCATGGTGGTGGTGACATCCTGGAGGTGAGGCACGTTGCCGATGGTGACGGGACCGTCGGCCAGCAGGGTGGCGGCGAGAATGGGCAGCACCGAGTTCTTGGCGCCGGAGATGCGGATGGTGCCGTCCAGGGGAACGCCACCAGTGATAATCAGCTTGTCCATGAAGTCTCGTACGTAAATCCGGCTCGCGCGGCACCCCGACCGGGAACTGCGGTCACAACCATCGGTTTCGGATGCGGCCGGGGCCGCTCCACCAGTTACCGCTCCGGGCCCTGGCATGCGCCCGGAGCAATCAAAATGGGGCAGCCACAGCCCCGGGGGCTGTTGCGCTGCCCCGCCCGGTCCGCATCTGCCGGCCGGACGACTCAGTCGCCCTGCGCCGCCTCCGCCGAGGTGGCGGTCTTCAGGCTGAGGGCATGGATGGTGCCGTTGGTGATGCGATCACCGAGGGTGGCAAAGACCATCCGCTGCCGCTCCAGGGAGCGCTTGCCCTCGAAATCGTCACACACGACCGTGGCCTCGAAGTGGCTCCCGTCGCCGGTGACCCGGGCAGCGCTGCCCGGGAGGCCGGCCTCGATCAGGCGTTTGATTTCCGCGGGATCGAACATGGTTTTCTCCTGTCTTGCTGCACGCGCTATGTCCGCGCGTTTCATTATTTCCGGGAACCGGCCGCCTTCACCGCGCCCGGCTCGCCCATGACAAGGGACGGATCATATAGGAAACAGCCGTCGCGGCGAAACCTCGCACCCCAGGCCGGGACACCTCATCCTGGAAGTCACGCGGGGCGGGGCGGGAGGGGAGGCCGTGGCAGCCCCGGCCCGCCCGGCTCTTCCCGCCCCATCGGGCCAGGAAAACGGCGCCTGCCGCGAGCCCCGGGAGCGTCCTCCCCGCCTGGGGCGGGAGCCGCCGCAGCGCGGCCCGGGGCCTCAGGCCAGCCCGAGGATCTCCTCCAGGCCGCTGATCCGGGCAATGGAGAGCAGCTGTTCCGGCACGCCGGTGAAGGCGAGCGTCCGCCCCTGGCGGCGCCCCTCGCGGACCCACTCCACCAGCAGCGCCAGCCCCGCGCTGTCCACCCGGCTGACCCCGGACAGGTCCAGCGTCAGCGTCCCGCCGCCGGAGAAGAGCCGGCGCCCCGACTCCAGGACCTCCGGAACCGTGGCGAAGCCCAGTTCGCCCTGGAGCCGGAAGGAGCCGTCCGCGGCCTGTTCGAGGGTGAGGTTGTTCACTTGCCGCCGTGGTTGCGCTGCTGCAGGTTCGCGATCAGGCCGTCGATGCCGGATTTGCGAATCTCGTTGGCGAAGCTGGCGCGGTAGTTGGTCACCAGGCTGATATTGTCGATGACCACGTCGTAGACCTTCCAGCCGTTGTCCGCCCGGTACAGGCTGTAGTTGATGGGAATGGGGTAGCCGCCGGGCTGCTGCACCTCGGTGCGCACCAGCACGTCCCCGTCCGTCTCGCTGCCGCGCATGGGCAGGTAGGCGATCTTCTGGTCCGTGTACTCCCACAGCGCCTTGCTGTAGGTGCGCACCAGCATGGTCTGGAACTCGTGGGCGAAGCGCCCGCGCTGATCCGCGTCGGCCTGGCGCCAGTACTTGCCCAGCACCAGCCGGGACATGCGATCGAAGTCGAAGTGGGGCAGGACCACGGCATCCACCAGCGCGTAGAGCTTCCGGGGTTCGGCCTGGTAGGCCTCCCGGTTCTGCTTGAAGGTGCCCAGGATGCGATCGGCGGTGTCCCGCACCAGCTCGGTGGGCCCCATGGAGGCCTGGGCCGTCGCGCCGCCGAGCAGCAGCAGCGCGGCGGCAAGCCAGTGAATCACGGTTCTCATTGTTATTGCTCCGTCGACAAGTCAGATTCGGTCATGCATTGGACCGCGGGAGGCGGGCGATGTTACTCCGTGGCCGTGCTCTCCTGGGCCTTGCTGAACAGGAACTGTCCCACGATCTGCTCCAGCACCAGCGCGGACTGGGTGAGCTTGATCTCGTCACCGTCCTTCAGGAAGCGCAAATCGCCGCCCGGATCGAGCCCGACGTACTGCTCGCCGAGCAGGCCCGCGGTGAGGATGCTCGCCGAGGTGTCGGCCGGCAGCTTGTCGTACTGGGGATCGATGTTCATGGTGACCACGGCCTGGTAGGCCTCGTTGTCGAAGCCGATGCCCGATACCCGGCCGACCAGCACGCCGGACATGCGCACCGGCGAGCGTACGGTGAGCCCCCCGATGTTGTCGAAATGGGCGCTGACGGTATAGCCGTTCTCCGCCTTGAAGGTGCTGAGATTGCTCACCTTCATCGCCAGCATGAACAGGGCGGCGAGGCCCGCGGCCACGAACACACCGACGCCGATCTCCACCGTTCTCGTATGCAGCATTTACACGCCTCCGAACATGAGTGCCGTGAGGACGAAGTCCAGGCCCAGCACCGCCAGGGCCGTATGCACCACGGTGCGGGTGGTGGCACGGCTCACCCCCTCCGAGGTGGGCACCGCGTCATAGCCCTCGAACAGGGCGATCCAGGTGGCCACGAAACCGAACACGGCGCTCTTGATCACGCCGTTGATGATGTCCTCGTAGAAATCCACTTTCGCCGTCATCTGCGACCAGAAGGCGCCGTCGTCCACGCCCAGCAGGCCGACACCGACGAACCAGCCCCCGAACACGCCCACGGCGCTGAAGATGGCCGCCAGCAGGGGCATGGAGATGAACCCGGCCAGGAACCGCGGGGCGATCACCCGGCGCAGCGGGTCCACGGCCATCATCTCCATCCCGGCCAGCTGCTCGGTGGCCTTCATCAGCCCGATCTCGGCGGTCAGCGCCGAGCCGGCCCGGCCGGCGAACAGCAGCGCGGTGACCACCGGCCCCAGCTCGCGCACCAGGGACAGGGCCACCACCACGCTCAGCGCCTCCTCGGAGCCGAAATCCACCAGGGTATTGTAACCCTGCAGGCCAAGCACCATGCCCACGAACAGGCCGGAGACGGTGATGATGAGCAGCGACAGCACGCCCACCGAATAGACCTGCTGGATGACCAGGCGGAGGCGGAGCAGCAGGCCCGGCGTCCCCATCAGCACGTAGAGCAGGAACAGGTGGCCCCGGCCGAGGCGCTCGAACATGCCCAGGGCCCAGCGGCCCAGGTTCTGGAGGGTGTCCATCAGCGTACCGATCCCAGCAGGTCGTCGGCGAAATCGGGCGCCGGGTAGTGGAACGGCACCGGGCCGTCGGGCTCGCCGTGCATGAACTGGTTCACCCAGGGCGAACGCTCCCGGTCCAGCGCCGCCGGGGTCCCGTGAGCCACCACCTTGCCGCCGGAGATGAGATAGATGTAGTCGGCGATGCCGGCGGTCTCGGCCACGTCATGGGAGACCACGACGCTGGTCAGCCCCAGGGCGTCGTTGAGCAGCCGGATCAGCTTCACCAGCACCCCCATGGACATGGGGTCCTGTCCCGTGAACGGCTCGTCGTACATGATCATCATCGGGTCCAGGGCGATGGCGCGCGCCAGCGCCACGCGCCGGGCCATGCCCCCGGAGAGCTCGCTCGGCATGAGATCGCGGGCGCCCCGCAGCCCCACCGCCTCCAGCTTCATCAGCACCAGGTCGCGGATCAGCACCTCGCCCAGGCGGGTGTGCTCGCGCAGGGGAAAGGCGACGTTGTCGAACACCGGCAGGTCGGTGAGCAGCGCCCCGCTCTGGAACAGCATGCCCATGCGCTTGCGCAGCTCGAAGAGCTGATCGCGGCGCAGGCGCGGCACCTCCTGGCCGTCCACCCGGATGGACCCCGAGCGGGGGCGCAGCTGGCCGCCGATGAGGCGCAGCAGGGTGGTCTTCCCGGTGCCGCTCGGCCCCATGATGGCCGTGACCTTGCCGCGGCGCAGGTCGAGGTCGACCCCGTCGAAGATCATCCGGTCGCCGCGGGCGAAACTCAGCCCCCGGATCTCCACCAGATTTTCGCTGTCCTTGCCCATGCCGAACCGGAGCGCCCCGCTGCAGAGTTCTGAAAGCGCCGAAACCCTCGGCGCGGAAGCAAAAAAGTCGGGAAATCATAACCGATCGATGCAGCACCTGAAAGCGACCGGGTCCCGCTTCAGCCCATGAGTTCCGCCAGCCCGCGCAGACGGCCGAGCACCCCCGCGGGCGGCGGCGAGCCGGCCACCACCAGCACCCCCTCCCCGGCCCCCGCCGCGGCGGCGAATCCCCGCAGCAGCGCCCCGAGCTCCGGCGCCGCCAGATCAGGCGCCGGTTCGCACCAGCCGAGCCCGGCCGCCGCCGCGCCGGGCCAGGGCCGGTCCGGGCGCCAGCACGGGCGCAGGCCGAGCGCCGCGGCCTCCTCCGCCGCCCCCAGCCACCAGGCCGGCACCGCCGCCGGCAGGCCCGCCACGCCCCGTGGGGCGCCGGGCGGCACGAGGAAGCCGCCCAGCCGCTCGCCCAGCCCCATGCAGCGCGCCGCCACCTCCCCCCCGGCCTCCAGGGGCAGCTCCACCAGGAAGCGGAACGCGGGCGCGGTCTCGCCGGCCCAGTGGGCCAGCTCCCGCCCGCTGGCGGCCACGGCCAGCGGCGCCGGCACCACCACCGCCGGGAACGCGTTGGCATAGTAGGCCAGCCGCCACTCCTCGGGCAGGTCCGCAGGATAATAGCCGCCCTCCCAGCCCGGATGGTCCCAGCCGTAAGCCGCAATGCGCATGCCCGCCTCCCCGAGGTTGCAATACCAGGCCCAGTCACATTCTAATGTTTCTGATGTGCTGTGCGCCCCGGAACCCTGGTAGCGTGCCCCAACATCTATAAATCTCTCGCCAGGAACGCCAGGTAAACAAAGGATTAATGGTCTTAATACTGCAGCGGCCCTCGTACGAGACGATGCTTGATGCTCCATTCATGAGGTCTCGATCATTTTGAACCTTGGCGCTCTTGGCGTCCTGGCGGGAAACGTCCGGGCCAGCTTCATGTCATGACCCTTTCAATCCTCGCCGTCATCGCCGGATTCGTCCTGCTCGTCCTGGCCGGCGATCGCTTCGTCACCGGGGCCGCCGCCCTGGCCCGGAACCTGGGGGTCCCGCCCCTGCTCATCGGCCTGACCATCGTCGCCTTCGGCACCTCGGCCCCGGAGATGGCCGTTTCCGCCACCGCCGCCTGGGTTGGCAACCCGGGGCTCGCCATCGGCAACGCCATCGGCTCCAACATCGCCAACATCGGCCTGGTGCTGGGCATCACGGCCCTCGTCCAGCCCCTGCACGTCCACTCCAACACCCTGCGCCGCGAGTTCCCGGTCCTGTTCGCCATCACGCTGCTCACCCTGGCGCTGCTGCTCGACGGCGAGCTGGGCCGGTTCGACGGCGCGGTGCTCATCGCCGGGCTGGGGCTGGTGATCTACTGGATGGTGAGCATCGGCCGCGCCAGCCGGATCTCCGATCCGATGACCGCCGAATACGCCGAGGAGGTCCCCCGGGGCATGCCCACCGCCACCGCCCTGCTCTGGCTCGCCCTCGGGCTGGTGCTGCTGCCGCTGAGTTCGCGCCTGCTGGTGTGGGGCGCGGTGAACATCGCCAGCGGATTCGGCGTCAGCGATCACGTGGTGGGCCTGACCGTGGTGGCCATCGGCACCAGCCTGCCGGAGCTGGCCGCCTCCGTGGCGGGCGCGCTGAAACGCGAGCACGACATCGCGCTGGGCAACATTCTCGGCTCCAACATGTGGAACCTGCTGGCGGTGCTGGGGCTGCCCGGGCTGATCCGGCCCACCCTCCTGGAACCGGCGGTCATGACCCGCGACTTCCCGGTTATGTTAATCTTCACAGTTGCCCTGTTCGCCATGGCCTACGGCTTCCGCGACGGCAGCCGCCTCACCCGCTTCGAGGGCGGCCTGCTGCTCGGGGGCTTTGCCGGCTACATGGCCACGCTGGTCCTGACCGCGGCATGAGCGTCCGCAGGACCGGCATGCCGCGAACCGTGAACCGCCACCCAGACCCGGAGAGCCCGTGAGCACCGCCGTGACCCCCCCTTCCGCCGAGACCGAGGATCGGCGCCTGATCGAACTGGGACTGGCCGTCATCCGGGCCGAAACCGCCGCGCTGGAGGATCTCGCCGGGCGCATCGACGGGAACTTCGCGCAGGCCTGCCGCTACCTGCTCGGCTGCACCGGCCGGATCGTGGTCATCGGCATGGGCAAGTCCGGCCACATCGGAAGCAAGATCGCCGCCACCCTGGCCAGCACCGGCAGCCCCGCCTTCTTCGTCCACCCGGGCGAGGCCAGCCACGGCGACCTGGGCATGATCACCCCCCAGGACGTGGTGCTGGCCCTGTCCAACTCCGGCGAGACCGAGGAGATACTCACCATCCTGCCGCTCATCAAGCGCCAGGGGGTGCCGCTGATCACCCTCACCGGCAATCCGGCCTCCACCCTGGCGCGCAACGCGGAGGTGAACCTGCACGTGGGCGTGGCCCAGGAGGCCTGCCCCCTGGGTCTCGCCCCCACCTCGAGCACCACCGCGGCGCTGGCCATGGGCGACGCGCTGGCGGTGGCGCTGCTCGAGGCGCGCGGCTTCACCGCCGAGGATTTCGCCCGATCCCACCCCGGCGGGCGGCTGGGTCGGCGGCTGCTGCTGCTCATCGGCGACATCATGCACACCGGCGACAGCCTGCCCATGGTGCCCGAGCAGGCCCTGCTCAGCGACGCCCTGCTGGTGATGACCCGCCAGGGGCTGGGCATGACCGTGGTGGTGAACGAGGCCCGCGAGGTGCTCGGGGTGTTCACCGACGGCGACCTGCGCCGGGCGCTGGACCGCGGGGTGGATGTGCACGCCACCGACATCGGCGCGGTCATGACCCGCAACTGCGCCACCGTCTCCCCCGACACCCTCGCCGCCGAGGCCCTGCACCTCATGGAAACGAAGAAAATCAACGCCCTGCCGGTAGTGGACGGGGGCGGCCGGCTGGTGGGCGCCTTCAACATGCACGATCTCCTGCGCGCCGGGGTGGTGTGATGGCAGGTGCCGGGGAACGGGAGGCGATGCACACTCCCGCCCGCCGGAACCCCCGCCTTTATCCTTTATTCATTAACCTTTATCCATTGACCCTTAACCCTCTACCCTCAAACCAATAACCGCCATGCAAGACATCCTGCAACGCGCCGCCCGCACCCGCCTGGTCATCTTCGATGTGGACGGGGTGCTGACCGACGGCAGCCTCTACCTCGACGACAACGGCATGGAGTACAAGGCCTTCAACTCCCGCGACGGACACGGCATGAAGCTGCTGCGCCAGACCGGGGTGGAGATCGCCATCATCAGCGGCCGCTCCTCGGGGGTGGTGAAGGAACGCATGGAGAGCCTCGGCATCCACCACGTCTACCAGGGGCGGGAGGACAAGCTCAACGCCCTGGGCGAACTGCTCGACCGGCTGGACACCCCCCTGGAGGAGGTGGCCTACGTGGGGGACGATGTCATCGACCTGCCGGTGATGCGGCGGGTGGGGCTGGCGGTGGCCGTGGCCGATGCCCACCCCTTCGTCTGCAAGCACGCCCACTGGCAGACCCCGAGCCCGGGCGGCCGCGGGGCCGCGCGCGAGGTGTGCGAACTGATCATGGAAGCCCAGGGCACCCTGCAGGCGATTCTCGAGGCCTACCTCTGAGGCCCCCATGCCCCGGTTCCCCATGCCCCGGTTCCCCCTGCCCCGCCTCAGCCCCACCACCGCAGGCCTTCTCGTCCTCGGCCTGCTCGCGGGGCTGAGCAGCCTGTTCGCCTATCGCTACGAACCCTGGTGGCCGACCCGGACGGACGTGCAGCGCCACGATCCCGACTACTGGTTCGAGGGCTTCTCCGCGGTGCGCATGAACCTCGAGGGGGTGCCCATCCAGCGCCTGACCGGCAAGCGCCTGCAGCACTATCCCGACGATGACAGCACGGAGCTGGAGACGGCCCGGCTGGTGCACTACCCCCAACAGGGTGCGCCCTGGGTGGTGACCGCCGAGCGGGCACGGGTCACCGAGGACGGCGCACTGGTGTTTCTCCCCGGGCAGGTCCTGGCCGAGCAGGCGCCCACCGCCGCCGATCCCGGCCTGACCCTGCGCACCCACGACCTGCGCGTCCTGGTGGAGCAGGAGTACCTGGAGACCGACCGCGAGGTTTCCATCACCCGCGGGGGTGATATGATCAACGCAACCGGCATGCGGGCCTTCCTGCGGGAGGAGAGGCTGCTGCTACAGTCCAAGGTGAAGGCCACCCATGAACCGAACCGCCGTTAGTGTACTGCTTCACTCTTGGAGGCACGTTCAGCGAGTTGCTGGCCGGTTAGCTGCAAGGCGCGCTCTCGCAGGAATGGCAGGGTCCTTTCAAGAGAGCGCAACGCCGCAGATGGCCGGCCAGCGGCTCGCCCGAAGGGAGCCCCCCGAAAGCACCATGACCGCGTTGCGGTGCTTGACAAGGACCGGGCCATTGCCTGCGCACCGCGCCTTGTCCTGGCACTTTCGGGGGGCTCTGAATGTACCGCCAAGAGTGAAGCAGTACACCAGTGTACTGCTGCTGCTCCTCGCCCTGCCGGGGGCGGCCCTGGCCCTGTCCGGCGACAGCGACAAGCCCATCAGCCTCGAGGCCGACCAGGCGGAGCTGAACGAGGCCACGGGCGTCAGCACCTATACCGGGCGGGTGGTCCTGACCCAGGGCAGCATCGAGCTGCACGCCGACCGGCTGGTGGTCCACGCCGCCGGCGGCGAGCTGTCCCAGATTACCGCCACCGGCAACCCGGTGCGTTTCCGCCAGCGCCCCGAGGGCCGGAACAAGGACGTGACCGCCGAGGCGAAGAAGCTGGAATACCAGGGCAAGAGCCGCATGCTGGTGCTCATCGGCGAGGCGAAGGTGACCCAGGGGCGCAATACGTTCAGCGGGCAGCGTATTGAATATGACCTGCAGCGCGAGTCGGTGCTGGCCACCGGCGGCAGCGGCGAGGGCGGCAAGCCGGGCCGGGTGCAGATGACCATCGTCCCCTCCAGGGGCGGCGACAGCAAGCAATGAGCGTCCTGGAAACCCGCGGGCTGGGCAAACGCTACGGCGCCCGCGAGGTGGTCCGCGATGTCTCCCTGCGGGTGGAGAGCGGCGAGGTGGTGGGCCTGCTGGGCCCGAACGGCGCCGGCAAGACCACCTGCTTCTACATGATCGTGGGCCTGGTGCGCTGCGACAGCGGCGCCATCACCATGGATGGAGCCGACCTGACCCGGGAGCCCATGCACATTCGCGCCCGGCGCGGCATCGGCTACCTGCCCCAGGAAGCCTCGGTATTCCGCAAGCTCACCGTCGAGCAGAACATCATGGCCATCCTGGAGCTGCGCCGGGATCTCACGCCCGGCAAGCGCCGGCGGCTCGCCGACAGCCTCATGCACGAGTTCCACGTGGGCCATCTCCACGACAATCTCGGCATCAGCCTCTCCGGCGGCGAGCGGCGGCGGGTGGAGATTGCCCGGGCGCTGGCGACCGAGCCCCGCTTCATCCTGCTGGACGAGCCCTTCGCCGGCGTGGACCCCCTCTCGGTACTCGATATCCAGCGCATCATCAGCCACCTGCGCGACCGCGGCATCGGGATCCTGATTACCGACCACAACGTCCGCGAGACCCTCGGCATCTGCGACCGCGCCTACATCATGAGCAACGGCAACGGCATCGCCCACGGCACGCCGGCCGAAATCCTCGACAACAGCCAGGTCCGGGACGTCTACCTGGGCCACGAGTTCCGCCTGTGACTTCCCGCCTCCCCGGTCGCGGGGATACCCGCGCGGCCCGTGCCCCTATCTGCACGGCATGTTATTTGCGTTACAATCCGGACATAACGACAACGGATACCGGATATCCGTTTACGCCTAGACGACGACGCGCCGTATGAAACCCTCCATTCAGCTCCGGCTGAGCCAGCAACTCACCATGACGCCGCAGCTGCAGCAGGCCATCAAGCTGCTGCAGCTCTCAGCGCTCGACCTGCAGATGGAGGTCCAGGAGGCGCTGGAGACCAATCCCATGCTGGAGCTGGCGGAGGACGAGGTCGAAGCGTCGGGTGAGGCGGAGGCGCCATCGACGTCGGGCAGCGAGGCCGAGGACCGCGACCTCGACCTCGAGCGCAACGACGCGGACATTCCCGCGGACCTCCCGGTGGACAGCGCCTGGGACGACATCTACGACGTGCCCAGCAGCAATTCCGGGCCCGACGAGGGTGACGAGCAGGAGTTCGCCAATGTCAGCCATGGGGGCGAGTCGCTCCAGGAGCACCTCCTCTGGCAGGCCAGCCTCGCCCATTTCAACGACCGCGACCTGGAACTGGCCCGGCTGCTCATCGACGCCATCGACGAACGCGGCTACCTCGGCGCCACGCTGGAGGAGCTCCTGGCCAGCCTCGACCCCGAGTTCGAGGTGGAGCTCGACGAGCTGGAGGCGGTCCTGCACCGCATCCAGACCTTCGACCCCCTCGGGGTGGGCGCCCGCAACCTGGGCGAATGCCTGTCCCTGCAGCTGCGCCAGCTGCCCGCCGCCACGCCCTGGCGCAGCGAGGCGCTGAACCTGGTGGAAAACCACCTGGAACTGCTGGGCTCCCGCGACTACGCCCAGGTCCAGCGGCGGATGAAGATCAGCGAGGACGAGCTGCGCGAGGTCATCCAGCTGATCCAGACCCTCAACCCCCGCCCCGGCAACGAGGTGGGCGGCGAGGAGCCCCAGTACGTGGTGCCGGATGTCACCGTGCGCAAGCACCGGGGCAGCTGGCTGGTGGAGCTCAACCCGGAGGCCTCCCCGCGACTGCGCGTGAACCCCAGCTACGCCGCCCTCGTGCGCCGGGCCGACAACAGCCAGGACAACAACTTCCTGCGCACCCAGTTGCAGGAGGCGCGCTGGTTCCTGAAGAGCATCCAGAGCCGCAACGAGACCCTGCTGAAGGTGGCCACCTGCATCGTGGAGCACCAGCGCGGCTTCCTGGAGCACGGCGAGGAGGCCATGAAGCCCCTCGTCCTGCACGACATCGCCGAAGCGGTGGAGATGCACGAGTCCACCATCTCCCGGGTCACCACCCAGAAGTACATGCTCACCCCCCGTGGTATCTTTGAGCTGAAATACTTCTTCTCCAGCCACGTCAGTACGGCGAGCGGAGGCGAGGCCTCCTCCACGGCGATCCGGGCGCTCATCAAGAAGCTCATCGCCGCCGAGCACCCGTCCAAGCCGCTCAGCGACAGCAAGATCGCAAAAATCCTGTCTGATCAGGGAGTCAATGTGGCACGCAGGACCATCGCAAAGTACCGCGAGGTCATGGCGATACCGCCATCAAACGAAAGAAAGCGCCTGCTATAAGGCTTAAGGAGTCAGCTATGCAGACCAACATCACCGGTCATCACGTCGACATCACCCCGGCACTGCGCGACTATGTGAACTCGAAGCTGGAGAAGGTCGAACGCCATTTCGACAACATCACCAACGTGCACGTGATCCTGGGCGTGGAGAAGCTGCGGCAGAAAGCCGAGGCCACCATCCATCTGAGCGGGGCCGAACTGTACGCCGACGCCGAGCACGATGACATGTACGCGGCCATCGATGCCCTGGTGGACAAGCTCGACCGGCAGGTGAAGAAGCACAAGGAAAAGTCCCAGGCTCACAACCACGAGAGCGCCAAGCGCGCCTGAGCCCGGAACCGGGGAGGGCTGACGGGGCCGGCGGCCCCGTCAGCCCCGTCCCGGACTCGAACCCACGACAACCGCGGCGGACCCGGACCGAGACCAGTGAGAGACGCCAGACGATTGAAATCGAACGGATCGCCCCGCACAGTGACGAATCACCATGCACCTGCGTGACATCCTGACCCTCGAACGCACCGCGACCGACGTCATCGCCGGCAGCAAGAAGCGCGCGCTGGAATTCCTCGGCGGCCTGGCGGCGACTGACGAGCCGGAGCTGGACCCCACCGAGGTGTTCGAGAGCCTCATCGCCCGCGAGCGCCTCGGCAGCACCGGCATCGGCCACGGTATCGCCATTCCCCACGGACGGCTGAAGAACAGCGACCACGTCATCGGCGCGCTGGCGCACCTGCAGGAGCCCATCGACTTCGACGCCATCGACGACAAGCCGGTGGACCTGCTGTTCGCGCTGCTGGTGCCCGAGAACGCCACCGAGGAGCACCTCGAGGTCCTGGCACGGCTGGCCCAGCTGTTCAGCGACGAAGAGGCCCGGCAACGGCTGCGCGAGGCACCCGACGCGGCAGCGCTGCTCCAGACGATCCTGAGTTACGAGGCCGCCGAAACGGATGCCCCGGACGATCAGCATACAAAACCTGTTTGAAGTCCAGCAGGAGAATCTCTGCCTCACCTGGATTGCCGGCCAGGCCGGCGGCGAACGTTCCCTGAGCCTCCCGGATCTCCCCGTGACCGGGCTCGCGGGCTTCTACAACCCGATACATCCCCACGCGATTCCCCTGCTGACCGACGCCGAGCTGGCGTGGCTGGAGCGGGAGGCGGATCCGGCCCGGGATCCGTTCGCGGCACCGGCGGTCCTCGCCATCCTGACGGGGGACGGCGCGCCCCCGCCCCGGCTGGTGGAGCACGCGGAGCGGAGCGGATTTCCCCTGTTCAGCTCCCGCCTGGAACCCCGGCGGCTGATCAACCGTCTCAACTTCTATCTCACCCAGTCCCTCTCGGCGCGCATCACCGTCCACGGCGTGTTCATGGAGGTGCTGGGCGCCGGTGTGCTGCTCAGCGGCGAGAGCGGCATCGGCAAGAGCGAACTGGCCCTCGCCCTGCTCAGCCGCGGGCACCGGCTCATCGCCGACGATGCCCCGGAGTTCGCCAATACCGTTCCGCGCATGCTGGTGGGCTACTGCCCGGAGCCGCTGCACGACTTCCTTGAAGTTCGCGGACTGGGCATACTCAACGTGCGGGCCATGTTCGGCGACAGCGCCCTGGCACCGGAGCATGTACTGGACCTGGTGATACACCTCAAGGAGATGGAAGGCCATGAACTCGCGGCCATCGACCGGCTGCACGGCGTCCAGCGCCGCCGCGAAATGCTCGGCATCGAGGTGCCCGAGGTGACCATTCCGGTGGCGGAGGGACGCAACCTGGCGGTGCTGGTGGAGGCCGCCGTGCGCAACGAGCTGCTCAAGAGCCGGGGCTACGACGCCGGCACCGAGTTCATCGAACGCCAGCGGGCCCACATCGAGCGGGGACCGGCATGAACCTGGTGGTCATCAGCGGTCTGTCGGGCTCGGGCAAGAGCATCGCCCTGCAGACCCTGGAGGACCTGGAGTACTACTGCGTGGACAACCTCCCGGTCGGCCTGCTGCCGGCCCTGGCCGAGCAGCTCAGCGAAGCCGGCGCCCTGCCCCGCGGCGGGCGGACCGCGGTGAGCATCGACGCGCGCAACCTGCCCGCCGACCTGGCCCGCTTCCCGGAGATCCTGGCCGCGGTCAAGGCCCGCGGCCTGGGCTGTCAGATCATCTTCCTCGACGCCGAAAACCCGGTGCTGCTGAAGCGCTTCAGCGAAACCCGCCGGCGCCATCCCCTGAGCCGCGGCGACCTGCCCCTGCGCGAGGCCATCGACCGCGAGCGGGAGCTGCTCGGCTCCATCGCCTCCCTGGCCGATCTGCGGGTGGACACCAGCGCGCTCAACATCTACCAGCTGCGCGACATCATCCGCGAACGGGTGGCGGGCAAGCGGATCGGGGAACTGTCGCTGCTGTTCCAGTCCTTCGGCTACAAGCGCGGCATCCCCACCGATACCGACATCGTCTTCGACGTGCGCTGCCTGCCCAACCCCTACTGGGAGCCGACCCTGCGCCGGCTCACCGGCGAAGACGCGGAGGTCATCGCGTTTCTGGAGGCGCACCCGGAGGTGAACGCCATGTACAACCAGATCCGCGACTTTCTGGAATACTGGATCCCGGCCTTCGAGACCAACAACCGCAGCTACCTCACGGTCTCCATCGGCTGCACCGGAGGCCACCACCGTTCCGTCTACCTGGTCTCGCGCCTGTCCCGCCATTTCCGCGGCCAGCGCGACAACGTACAGACCCGCCACAGGGAGCTCTCATGACTGTCGGACTCCTGGTGATCACCCACAACCGCATCGGCGAGGAGCTGCTCTCCAGCGCCGTCGGCACCCTGGGCATCTGCCCGCTCTGCACCGAGACGCTGGTGGTCCGCTCCGACTGCGACCCCGACCAGCTGCGGGAAGAGGCCCGGGCCCAGCTGCAGCGCCTGGACCAGGGCGACGGCGTGCTGGTGCTCACCGACATCTACGGCTCCACGCCGAGCAACATCGCCCACTCCCTGCTCGACCCGAAAGGGGTGCGGGTGGTTTCCGGCGTGAACCTGCCCATGCTCCTGCGGGTTCTCAACTACCCCCAGCTCAATCTCGACGAACTGGCCCAGAAGGCCCTGAGCGGCGGGCGCGACGGCATCATCGACTGCTGCCCGGAGGAGAAACGCGCACCCCGCGCCCTGCCCTGATGCCCACCCTGCAGACCACCATCATCAACAAGCTGGGCCTGCACGCCCGCGCCGCCGCCAAGTTCGTCAAGACCGCCTCCGCCTTCGAATCCAGCGTCACCCTGCGCCGCGGCGAGCGCGAGGTGAACGGCAAAAGCATCCTCGGCGTGATGATGCTCGCCGCCAGCCGCGGCACCGAGGTGGAGATCGACGCCGAGGGCCCCGACGCCGACGCCGCCCTCGAAGCCCTCCGGACCCTCATCGACGAGCGCTTCGGCGAAGCGGAGTAGGCGTACAGCCCACCCGCCTCGTCACGGCTCTTCTTTCTCTGACCGCAGATTCACGCCATTGGCGTGAATCAATAGTCCGGGTCCGCAATTCGAAAACAGTTGCAGCAACGAAAATCGCGTTAATCTGCGGTTAGAAAAATCGTGTCCGTACTGGCTGAACAGCCCTCCTCCCCGGCTGCGTTTTGGTCCCCGGTGCTATAAACTCGACAACGCCCGCACCCGGCGGCGCATGCGTTCCGCGCCGCCAAGCCCCCAGAGGCCGCCATGACGGACACCAGCCCACAGGACCGCACCGAAGCCCGGCTGCACTCGCTGAGCAACGCGCTCGAAAGCGGTGCATTCCTGCCGGTGCGCCGCATGCTCAACACCCTGCATGCGGCCGAAGTGGCCCACCTGCTGGAGTCCATGCCGCCCAAGGAGCGCCACGTGCTCTGGGGCCTGCTCCGCGAGGAGCGCCACGGCGACATCCTCCAGTACCTCGGCGAAGAGGTGCGCGCGGCCTTCCTGCGCGAGATGGACCCCCAGGCCCTGGCCGCGGCCACCGAAGGCCTGGACGTGGACGACATCGTCGACATCCTCCAGGACCTCCCCGGCGCGGTCATCCACGAAGTCCTGCAGTCGATGGACGAGCAGGACCGCCAGCGGGTCGCCAAGGCCCTGTCCTACGACGAAGACACCGCCGGCGGCCTGATGAACACCGACACCCTGACGGTGCGGGCCGACGTGACGCTGGACGTGGTGCTGCGCTACCTGCGCCTGCGGGGCGAGATCCCGGAGATGACCGACAACCTCATCGTGGTGGATCGCCAGGACAACTACCTGGGGGTGCTGCCGCTGTCGGATCTCCTCACCCGGGATCCCGACCTCTCCGTGGGGGAGGTGATGAACACCGAGGTGAAGCCCATGCCGGCCGAGCTGACCGCCAGCGAGGTAGCGGCCCGGTTCGAGCGCATGGACCTGGTCTCGAGCCCGGTGGTGGACGCCAGCGGCCGGCTCATCGGGCGCATCACCGTGGACGACGTGGTGGACGTCATCCGCGACGAGGCCGAGCACTCCCTGCTGGGCATGGCCGGCCTGGGCGAGGACGAGGACACCTTCGCCCCCATCCTGCCGAGCGCCCGGCGCCGCGCCGTATGGCTGGGCATCAACCTGCTCACCGCCTTCGCCGCCGCCTGGGTCATCGGCCTGTTCGAGAAGACCATCGCCCAGGTGGTGGCCCTGGCCGTGCTCATGCCCATCGTGGCCAGCATGGGCGGCATCGCCGGCAGCCAGACCCTGACCCTGGCCATCCGCGCCATGGCGCTGGGCCAGCTGGTGGAGAGCAACGTCCGCTGGCTGGTATTCAAGGAGCTGGCGGTGGTCGCCCTCAACAGCCTGGTCTGGGCCGCCGTGGTGGCGGCGGTCGCCGTGTGGTGGTTCGGGGATCCGCGCCTGGGCTGGCTCATCGCCGCGGCCATCGTCATCAATCTCGTCATCGCCGCCCTCAGCGGCGTGCTCCTGCCGCTGGCCATGCGCCGCATGGGCATCGACCCGGCGCTCGCCGGCAGCGTGGTCCTCACCACCGTCACCGACGTGGTGGGCTTCTTCGCCTTCCTCGGCCTCGCCACCCTGTTCCTGCTCTGAGCCTTTCAGCATCGATTCAGGCGGGTCCGCTAAGGTGTCCCCAACGCTGACTCAAGGGAGACCGACACCATGTTCCGCAAGGCTTTCACTCTGGTGCTGCTGGGGGTCCTGCTGGTGGGCGCCGCGGCGGTGACCTACGGCACCTTCTTCGACCGCGGATTCGCCGCCAGCGCCGCCGGTGTGCTGGGCGCCGGGGATCACGACGCTGACGACGACCATGGGCACGACGATGACGATGACTGAGGCGCGCCTGCCGAAGGCCTTCGACCTGCTCCTGGTCTGGCACGGCCTGTTCGCCGGCGCCTACACCATCGCCTATCTCACAGCCGATGGCGCCCGGGGCCTGCACCAGTTCGCGGGCTACACCCTCCTCGGCCTGCTGACGATTAGGCTGCTGCTGGCGGCCACTGTCCCGGAACGCAGTCCCTGGTCCCTGCCCTGGCCGAAGGCGGCGCTGTGGCGCAGCTTCGGCCGCAAGCTGGGCGGCGGGGATCTCTCGGCGCTGCGCGGCCGCACGCCCCTGGCGCCGCTGTCGGGGCTGGCGCTGCTGGCCATGCTGACGGGGGTCGGTTTGAGCGGCCTGGCCGCCGACTGGTGGGAGTGGGAGGACCTGCACGAGGGGCTCGCCGAAGGCTCCCTGACCGTGGTCCTGGTCCACGTCGCCCTCGTCTCGCTGGGCCCCGCCCTGCGCAAGCTGGGCGAGGCCCAGGCCGGCCCGAGGCGCACCACCGCCCCGCGCAACGCCTGATCCGTGGAGACGAACCCGTAGTCGTGAAGGTCTTTTCGGTTATCCGCAGATTACGCAGATTACACAGATGTTTTGTGTTGAGTTGATGTGCAGGTGGCCAACCTGATGACCGACCTGGAACATGCGCGTGGCGGATCGCGCTGACCCACCGAAGCGCGGATTGTCGACGGGCAACCCCGCTATCGACAACCAAATCCGCGTAATCTGCGTAATCTGCGGATAAAAAAATGTTCCCGGAGACCGGCTCAGGCCTCCGTGCCCTCGCAGCCGAGGCGGCGGTGCTCGGCGACGGGGAAGTTGCGGCGGATGTCGCGGACCCGTTCCAGGTTCACCTCGCCGAGGACCACGCCGGAGCCGCGGGGGAGGCGGTCCAGCACGCCGCCCCAGGGCTCCACGATCATGCTGTCGCCGTGGGTTTCGCGGCCATTGAAGTGGTAGCCGCCCTGGGCCGAGGCCACCACGTAGCAGAAGTTCTCGATGGCCCGCGCCCGCACCAGCACCTCCCAGTGGGCACGGCCGGTGATGGCGGTGAAGGCCGCCGGCAGGGCCAGGATCTCCATGCCCCGGGCGAACAGGCCGCGGAACAGCTCCGGGAAGCGCAGATCGTAGCAGACCGCCAGCCCGAGACGCCCGAACGGGGTGTCGATCACGGTCAGCCCGTCACCGGGCTCGATGGTCCGGGACTCGGTGTAGGATTCGGCGCTCTCGGTGATGCGCACATCGAACAGGTGCATCTTGTCGTAACGCGCCACCCGCTCGCCGCTGCTGTCGTAGACCAGGCAGGCCGCGCGCACCTTCCCCGGGACCGAGGCTTCGAGCGGAATCGTGCCCCCCACCAGCCAGACGCCGTGGCGCCGGGCCTGCTCGGCCAGGAAGGCCTGGATCGGCCCCCGTCCCTCCGGCTCCCGCACCGCCACCTTGTCGGTCTCCTGCATGCCCATGATGGCGAAGTTCTCGGGCAGCACCACCAGCCTCGCATCCGCCTCGGCGGCCTTGGTGATCAGGCGCTCGGCCTCGTAGAGGTTGGCGGTCACGTTGGGCCCGGAGGCCATCTGCACGGCGGCGACTTTCGTCACGGCGACTCCTTAGCGATCAGTCCGGCACGGAGACGGAAGCATATCACCACCGACGCCGATGGTGATCCGGTTCCGGCGTGCCGATGCGCCCGCAATCAACGACCATCATGCCCATCCGCGGTTCCATCCTCAGCGCTGGTCGCCCGGGCCGCCGGGGCGGTCCTCCTCGTGCTGCATGCGCACCATCTCGGGATCGTCCCAGGTGCCCTTGAGGGAGTACTGGGCACGGGTGATCTGCTCGATCTGGGTCTGGAAGACCTTCTGCAGCACCAGCACCGCGGCGCCGGCCACGGGCCCGCCGGCGATGGCGCCGGCCACCGACAGGCTGCCGCCCAGCTCGGGGGTGACGGTAATCACCTGGTCGTAGTCCCGGGCCACCAGGCCGGTGCGGCCCGCCACCTCGATGCGCGCCGAGGGGCCCTTGATGTAGAAGTCGTTGGTATAGGCATTGCCCCCATCGAGGGTGAAGTGGCCCTCCATGCGGTCGAAGGCGAAGCCCTCCTTCACCAGGTCGCTGAAGTCCAGCGACAGCCGCCGGCGCAGGGCGGGCAGGCTGAGCAGGCCGAACACCCGGCCCACGCCCGGCTGCACGTCCTCGAGCTGCCCCTCGTCCACGCGCAGGGAAATCCCGCCGTCCACCCGCGCGAGCGCGAAATCGCCCGGGCCACCGCTCCAGACCACCTCGAAGTCGCCCCGGCCCTTGCCCTCGTTGATGCCCACCGCGAATCCGAGGCTCGCCAGCGCCTTGCCGGTATTTCCCGCGGAAAAATGGCCCTTCAGGCGCATCCACTGCCGGCCGCCGGCTTCCCGGCGCCAGTCGCCGGTGACGTCGAGCGCCAGGGCGCCGCCCTCCAGCTTCAGGGTCTCCAGCTGGAGCCCGTCGGCGCCCGGCGCGGTATTCAGGATCAGCGTCCCCAGCTCCCGCCCGTCGTAGACCAGGGTGGTGCAACGCAGGGCCAGGGGCGGCAGGCCGGCGGGGTCGATCGGCTCCGCGGCCTGTCCGGCCGGGGACGGGGCGGCCGGCGGCCACACGAGCCGCTCCAGTCCGATGCCCAGCGGCGCCGAGCGGTCCGCCGGGATGGCCACGGTGCCCTGCACCTGCGGCCCGTCCAGGGTGGTCCGCCAGCCCCCATCCTCCCCCGGGACCAGCACCACCCCCACCTGCTCGAACGATCGCCCGAGCGCCACCAGCGTACCCACCCGCAGGTCCAGGCGCGTCAGGCCCGGCCCACCCCCGTTCCCGCCGCTCTCCAGCAAGCCCGTCCAGTCGTCCAGCGCCGCCCGCTCCAGCCGGCCGCTCACGGTCAGTCCGGGGGTCGCGGGGAGCTCCGCCTCGCCTCCCAGCACCACGGCCACCGCCTCCGGGCCGGGTTTCAGCCGTCCGGCGACCGTGGCGAGTCCGCCATAATCGGCGCGCAGGATGCGCTCCCCGGCGCCCAGGGAGAGGGTCAGCTCCAGGGGGCGCCGGGACGCGGCCGGCTTGCCGAGGGGCTCCGGCAGGGTCACCGCGACCCCCTCCAGATCCGAGTTGACGGTCAGGGTGGAGGCGAGCCGGCCGGTCTCCGGATCCTCCCGCACCGCCACCCGGGCCCGGAACGGCGCCCGCCCGTCGGTCCAGGCGAAGACCGGGTTGGGGAAGGCCTTGGCCAGGGCCTTGATCGGCATCCGGCCGCTGGCATCCACCGCGAGCCCCCCCCGGTTCCCGGCCCCGGTCGCCACCGCCAGGGTCACCGGCTGGCCCAGGTAGCGGGCCTTGAGCCCCGCGCCGGTCAGGCTTTGCCGGGTGAACGACAGCGTCCCGCCGGCCGCGTCCAGCTCGAGATCCAGGTCGCGGAAGCGCAGGGTGTTGGCGTCGAAATGGACGGCTCCCGCCACGCGCTGATCCACGCCCATGACGCGGGCCAGGGGCAGGCGCAGATCGAGATCCAGCGCTATCTCCCCCTCCACCTCGGCGGTGGAGAGATAGCGGGCGAAGCGCTCCTTGAGGGGGCTCTCGAACAGGTAGCGCAGGCCGTCGGCGCCCGGGCCCCGGGTGCGCCCCTTCACCTCCAGGACCGCCGGCTTGGCATGCAGATCGGCGATGGTGGCGCGGGCCGACTCGATGCGGCTGTCGAAGATGCGCCCGTCGCTGGCCCGGATCTCCATTCCCCGGCCCAGGAAGGCCAGCTCGGCGCGGATGCCTTCCAGGCGCGGCCAGCCCGGCGTGTAGTCGAGGACGAAATCCTCCACCTGGGCCCGCACCTCGAACCGGCCCTCGCCATGGTCGAAGGGAAAGGCCCGGAGCGGCCCCTCGATGCGCACGAAACCCTCGCTGGCCCGCCCCGAGACCAGGGACCGATCCAGCCAGGCCACGCTCTTCTCCGGCATGATGCCCACCGGCAGGTAGGACGAAACCCGGCTGCCGTCGGCATCGCGCAGCTCCGCCAGCAGGTCGAGCTCGGGACCGCCCTCCGGCGGCAGCAGCAGGTCCAGCCCGAGGCGGGGGATGCGGATGTCGTCGTTGCCGAGCAGGCCGTCACGGCTGCTGACATGCCAGCCGGCGGCATCCCGCCACCAGTTGAACCCGGCATCGATCCGGGTGAAGGCGAGAGGCTCCCGGAACAGCCGCTGCAGCTCCACCCGCACGGCGGTGCTGTCCAGCTGCAGCCAGCCCTGCCCGGGGCTGGCGACGAGCCGGCCGGACAGACCCGCCACGCCGGGCAGCCGCTCCCATTCCCGGGAGCCGAGATCCCGGAAGGCGGTGCCGATGGTCATTTCCGGCGCCCCGTCATCCCGATCGCGGAAGAGGAAATCGAGCCCCTCGAGCCAGCCCGTGGGCGCCGTGCCGCGCACCGCCGCGGCCATTCCGGGAGGCAGGTAGGCCGCGAGCCAGGGGGTGAGATCGGCCACCGCCGCCCGCTCCACCCGGACCCGCAGCTCGGCCGGCAGCGGGCCATCGCCCCAGACCAGGCGCGCCCGGGCATCGGTGGGGGGCGTGGCCCGCGCGCCCTCGGCGTAGCGCAGGCCGGAGACGGCCACATCCCAGCCGTCGGCATCCGCCAGGCGGGATAGACGCAGCTCGGAGGAGAGCGCCGCGGGCGGGGTCTCCGTGTCCCCGGGGGGGCGCAGATCATTGAGGCGGAGGCTCCCTTCGAGCGTCTCCAGCCGGCCGTTGCGCACCTCGCCCCACAGCTCGCTGCCGAGCCGGCCATCCGGCAGGGGCGGCAGCTCCCGGATCTCGGCCAGCAGCCGGCCGATGGGCAGGTTCTCCGTCTCCAGCCACAGCCGCCCGTCCCACGCCGCCATGGCATCCACGCCGCCGCGCATGTCGGCGAGGAAATGGACCCGTCCGGTCTCGGTGCCGGTCAGCACCCCCCGGCCCTCGAGCCGGTGCCGGTCGCCATCGTTGCTCAGCCCGAGGGTGAGCGCGCCCAGGTGCAGGGTGGTGCCGGTGCGCTGGTCGTGCCAGTCCAGCCCACCCTGCTCGATGAGCACGTGGGACTGGGCCATCAGCCAGGCGGCCGGCTCCGGACCGCGCCACTCCCCGCCCCCGCCGGTGGCGCCGAAGCCGGCCAGCCGCACCCCGCCGCCGGCCAGCCGCTCGAGGCCGATGCGTGCGCCCACCAGGGTCAGCCGGCTCGGCTGCAGGGTCCGTTGGCGCAGGGAGCCGATCAGGTCCACCGCGATGCGCGCCTCGCGCACCTGCACCATCACGTGCCGATCGCCGGGGTCGAGCACCTTCACGTCGCGGAGGGTGAACTCCGGCCCCCAGCGCCACCAGCGGGCGGCCACCTCGCCCACCTCCACCGGCCGGCCCACGTAGCCGCTGAGATACTCGCCCAGTTCGCCCCCCTCGCTCACCGCCCCCGGCAGCCACAGGCGCATGAAGGAGAGCCCCGCGGCGAGCAGGATGACCAGCACGGCGGAGAGAATCCAGAGCCTGGCGGCCAGGGACAGGGCGTGGTGATGCAGGCGTTTCTTCACAGTCGTTGGCTTCAACCTCGGCGAGGCGCCGTTGCCGGGACCGGCGGGGGGACCCCGCCGGAGACCCTACATGAGGACCACGTCGAACTGCTCCGTGTTGTACTGCGGCTCGGCCTGGAGCTTGATGGGCTTGCCGATGAACGACTCCAGGTCGGCCACGCTGGTGGACTCCTCGTCCACCAGCCGGTGGACCACCTCGGTGGAGGCCAGCACCAGGAAGGTGCTCACGTCGAACGCCCGCGCCTGGCGCATGATCTCCCTGAAGATCTCATAGCACACCGTCTCGGCGGTTTTCATGAAGCCGCGCCCGTTGCAGGTGGGGCAGGCGGAGCAGAGCACGTGCTCCAGGCTCTCGCGGGTGCGCTTGCGGGTCATCTCCACCAGGCCCAGGTTGGAGACCTCGCTGATGTGGCTCTTGGCGTGGTCCTTCTCCAGCGCCTTCTCCAGCGCCCGCAGCACCTGGCGCTTGTGCTCGGCATCGGTCATGTCGATGAAATCGATGATGATGATGCCGCCGAGGTTGCGCAGCCGCAGCTGGCGGGCGATGGCCTGGGCCGCCTCCAGGTTGGTCTTGAAGATGGTCTCCTCGAGGTTGCGGTGACCCACGAAGGCGCCCGTGTTGACGTCGACCGTGGTCATCGCCTCGGTCTGGTCGATGATGAGGTAGCCGCCGGACTTGAGCTGCACCTTGCGCTCCAGGGCCTTCTGGATCTCGTCCTCCACCCCGTAGAGGTCGAAGATGGGCCGCTCGCCGGTGTAGTACTCGATGCGCTCCATGAGCTGGGGCATGAACTGGCGGGCGAAGGTCTGCACCCGGACATGGGTCTCGCCCGAGTCGATGCGGACCCGCTCCACCTCGTCGCCCACCAGGTCGCGCAGGGTGCGGACCGCCAGCGGCAGGTCCTCGTGGATGATGGCGCCCGACTCGGCCTGGGCGACCCGTTCGCGCACCAGGGTCCAGAGCTTGGTGAGGAAGGTCATGTCCTCGGTCAGCTCCTGCTCGCCCACGCCCTCGGCGGCGGTGCGCACGATGAAGCCGAATTCGCAGCCCTCCGGCGCCCGCTCCTGGACCAGCTCCTTGAGGCGCAGCCGCTCGGCCTCGTCCTCGATGCGCTGGGAGATGCCCACGTGGCGCAGGTTGGACATGAGCACCAGGTAGCGGGAGGGGATGGAGACGTGGGTGGTGAGCCGCGCCCCCTTGGTGCCCAGGGGGTCCTTGATCACCTGGACGATGACGTCCTGGCCCTCCCGCAACAGGTCGGTGATGGACTCGGGCGGCCTGCAGCCCTCCACCCGCACCGCCTCCTCGGTCTCGCACTGGATGTCGGAGACGTGCAGGAACGCGGCCCGGTCCAGGCCGATGTCCACGAAGGCGGCCTGCATGCCGGGCAGGACCCGGCAGACCCGTCCCTTGTAGATGTTCCCCACCAATCCGCGACGGCTGGCGCGCTCCACGTAGACCTCCTGCAGCACGCCGTTCTCCACCACCGCCACGCGGGTCTCGCTGGGGGTGACGTTGATCAGGATCTCCTCACTCACTCCGGCCTCCGGCTACCGTCCCCTGCCTGTTGTCGTTGTAATGGGTCAAACATTTCAGCGCCGGGCGGCGGCATCCGCCACGCCGAAGCGTTCCAGCAACTCCGCGGTCTCGAACAGGGGCAGGCCCATGACACCCGAGTAGCTCCCCTCGATCCGCTCCACGAACACCGCCGCCCGGCCCTGGATGGCGTAGGCCCCGGCCTTGTCCGCCGGCTCGCCACTCGCCCAGTAGGCCTCCGCCTCGCCGGGCAGCAGGACCCGGAAACGGACCCGGGTCACCGACAGCCGGCTCTCCTCGCGCTCCCCCTCCACCAGCGCCACCCCGGAGAGCACCCGGTGTTCGCGCCCGGAGAGGCGGGCCAGCATGGCCAGGGCGTCAGCGCGGTCGCGGGGCTTGCCGAGGATGGTGTCGTCCACCACCACCGCCGTATCGGCGCCCAGCACCGGGGCCTGGACCTCCAGGGCGGCACCACCGGCCCGCGCCTTGGCCAGCGCCAGGCGCAGCACGTACTCCTCGGGCGCCTCGCCCGGGTTCACCCGCTCGGACACGGCCACCGGGCAGACCGTGTAATGAACGCCGATCTGCTCCAGCAGTTCCCGCCGGCGCGGCGAGGAGGAGGCCAGGTAGAGGGTACGCGACCGGCTCATGGGTTCAGTCCGAGTCATTCGCCGCCGGAGACGCCGGGTTCACCGCCGCCCGCGGTCGCGGCCATGCCGCAACGGTCCGGAGCGTGGCACCCCGGCGATGCTACTGCACCCCGAAACGGCGGCGCACGTCACGCAGGATGACGAACACCCAGGGCCACAGCAGCATGCTGGTCAGCGAGGGCAGCCAGTAGTCCCAGGATCGGGGCACCGCACCGGTCACCCCCAGCACCCAGAGTACCAGCATCTGGCTCAGGCCCACCAGCACCAGCACCGTGAGGGCCTGCTGCCAGACCGGAAAGACGCGGATGCGCTGGTGCAGCAGGGTCGCCAGGTAGGCCACCACCGCCAGCGCCAGGGCGTGCTGCCCCAGCAGGACGCCGTTGATGAGGTCGAGCAGCAGCCCCATCAGCCAGCCCACCCCCACTCCGATCCGGGTCGGCAGCGCCATGCACCAGTAGATGAGCACGAGCACCACCCAGGCGGGACGGTAGGGCCCGGCCCACTCCGGCAGGGGCAGGATGGTGAGCAGCAGGGCCATGAAGAAGGTGAAGGCGATGATCCCGCCGCCGCGGGGCCGGGTGACGCTCATCCGCCCCCCTCCGGCACCGGCTCGCCGGCCCCGTCCGCCCCGGACTCCAGTTGCTCCGGCCCCTCCGGCTCCGGCCCGGTCTCCGCCTCGACCGGCGCGGTCTGCGTGCGCGGCCACACCAGCAGCACCTCCCGGCTGCGGTCGAGCCGGGCGCTGGGACGGGCCGTGATGAGGGCGTAGGCCTGGCCCGGATCGTGGGTCACCTCCACCACCGTGCCCACCGGGTAGCCGGGAGGGAAGCGACCGCCGAGCCCCGAGGTGATGAGCAGATCGCCGGGGCGGATGTCGGCGGTGTCGGGAACGTGGGCCAGCTCCAGCCGGTCGATGGCGCCGGTGCCCAGCGCCACGGCGCGGATGCCGTTGCGGTTCACCTGCACCGGGATGGCATGGCTGGCGTCGGTGATGAGCAGCGCCCGGCTGGTGATGGGGCCCACCTCCACCACCTGCCCCATGACCCCCTGGGAGTCGAGCAGCGGCTGGCCCTTGAACGCCCCGTCGCGGCTGCCCTTGTTGAGGACGATCTGGTGGGTGAAGGGATCGGCGTCCACCGCCAGCAGCTCGGCGATGAGCACCCGCTCGCTCATGATCCGGCTGCCGGAGTGGAGCAGCTCGCGCAGGCGGCGGTTCTCGGACTCCAGCGCCTCCAGCTTCTGCACCTGCGCCCGCAGCAGGAGCTGCCCGGCCTTGAGGTTGGCGTTCTCGGCGATGAGGTCGCGGCGGGTGGAGAGCCCCTCGGTGAACCAGCGCCCCGCCACCACGGGGAAGTTGACCAGGTACTGGATGGGGGCGAGGACCAGGGAGAGGGCGGAACGGACGTGCGCCATCTGCGCCAGCCGGTGATCCATGGTCATCAGGACCACCGACAGCACGATCAGCAGGATCAGACGCACCCCGGTGGAGGGGCCCTGTGTGAACAGCGGTTTAATGGGAGCACCTCATCGGGCCGGCGAGGCCGTCTCGGGTTGGGCGCCGGCCTCCGGCGCCCGACGCTGGGGCGCGCAGCCCCGTTACTCGGTGCTGAACAGCTCCCCGCCGCCCTCGTCCATCATCTCCAGCGCCTTGCCGCCGCCACGGGCGACGCAGGTGAGCGGGTCCTCGGCCACGATGACCGGCAGACCCGTCTCCTCCATGAGCAGGCGGTCCAGGTCGCGCAGCAGCGCACCGCCGCCGGTGAGCACCATGCCACGCTCGGCGATGTCGGAGGCCAGCTCCGGGGGCGATTCCTCGAGGGCCGCCTTCACGGCGCTGACGATGCCGGACAGCGGTTCCTGCAGCGATTCAAGGATCTCGTTGCTGTTGAGGGTGAAGCTGCGCGGCACGCCCTCGGCCAGGTTGCGGCCGCGGACCTCGATCTCGCGCACCTCGTTGCCGGGGAAGGCGGAGCCGATCTCGTGCTTGATGCGCTCGGCGGTCGCCTCGCCGATGAGGGTGCCGTAGTTGCGGCGCACGTAGCTGACCACGGCCTCGTCGAAGCGGTCGCCGCCGATGCGCACGGAGCCGGAATAGACGATGCCGTTGAGCGAGATGATGGCCACCTCGGTGGTGCCGCCGCCGATGTCCACCACCATGGAGCCGCGCGCCTCGTGCACCGGCAGCCCGGCGCCGATGGCCGCCGCCATGGGCTCCTCGATGAGGTAGACCTCGCGCGCCCCGGCGCCGGCCGCCGACTCGCGGATGGCGCGCCGCTCCACCTGGGTGGAGCCGCAGGGCACGCATACCAGCACCCGCGGGCTGGGGCGCAGGAAGCGGTTCTCGTGCACCTTGTGGATGAAGTGCTGGAGCATCTTCTCGGTGACGTGGAAGTCGGCGATGACCCCGTCCTTCATGGGCCGGATGGCGGTGATGTTGCCCGGCGTCCGGCCGAGCATCCGCTTGGCCTCGATACCGACCGCGGCGATCGACTTCTGGCCGCCGGACCCGCGTTCCTGGCGGATGGCGACCACCGAGGGCTCGTCCAGGACGATGCCACGCCCGCGGACGTAAATGAGGGTATTGGCGGTACCCAGGTCTATGGAAAGATCGTTGGAGAACAGCCCCCGGAGGCGTCTGAACATGGAAGTGCTACATCCTGTGGATAACTTAAAGCCCACAACTCTATCAACGGGTGGGAATTTGGGCAAGCCGATGGGATGTGCTAACTTTCCGTCCTTGCATCAGGCACTGCCCAACGAGGTCCCCGCATGTCCCTGGAACGTTCCGAGGTGGAGTCCATCGCCCACCTCGCCCGGCTCGCCCTCGACGAGGCCGATATCCCCCGCTATGCCACCGAGCTGTCCAGCATCCTCGGCCTGGTGGAACAGATGAACAGCGTGGACACCCACGGCGTGGCGCCCATGGCCCATCCCCAGGATGTCCACCAGCGCCTGCGCCCCGACGCGGTCACCGAGACCGACCGGCGGGAGCAGTTCCAGCGCATCGCCCCCCAGGTGGAGAACGGCCTCTACCTGGTGCCGAAGGTCATTGAGTGAGGAGTGAGGCGCAAGGGGTGAGGCGTCGGGAGAGACACCCGGACTCCGTTCCCCCTGGCGCGCTTGGCGCCTTGGTGTCGAATCCTGTCAGGCAAGAGAAGAAGACATGCATCTGAAGACCATCGCCGAGCTCTCCCGCGGGCTGGCCGCCGGGGAGTTCTCCAGCGTGGAGCTGACCCGGGGCTTCCTGGAGCGCATCGAGCGCCTCGACGGCCAGCTCAACAGCTTCATCACCGTGACCGCCGAGTCCGCCCTGGCGGCGGCCGCGGACGCCGACGCCCGCCGCGCCGCCGGCGAGGCGGGTCCGCTCACCGGCATCCCCATCGCCCACAAGGACATCTTCTGCACCGAGGGGGTGCGCACCTCCTGCGGCTCGCGGATGCTGGACAATTTCGTCGCCCCCTACAACGCCACGGTGGTGGAGCGCATGGCCGCGGCCGGCTGCGTGATGCTCGGCAAGACCAACATGGACGAGTTCGCCATGGGCTCCTCCAACGAGACCAGCTACTACGGTCCGGTGCGCAACCCCTGGGACACCGACCGGGTGCCCGGCGGCTCCTCGGGCGGCTCCGCCGCGGCGGTGGCCGCGCGCCTGGCCCCCGGCGCCACCGGCACCGACACCGGCGGCTCCATCCGCCAGCCCGCCGCGCTGACCGGCCTCACCGGCCTGAAGCCCACCTACGGCCGGGTCTCCCGCTGGGGCATGATCGCCTTCGCCTCCAGCCTCGACCAGGGCGGCCCCATCGCCGCCAGCGCCGAGGACGCCGCGCTGCTGCTCAACGCCATGGCCGGCTTCGACCCCCGCGACTCCACCTCCATCGACCGGGCGGTGCCCGACTACACCGCCCACCTGGGGGAGTCCCTGGAGGGGCTGCGCATCGGCCTGCCGAAGGAGTACTTCGGCGCGGGGCTCGACCCCGAGGTGGCCGCGGCGGTGCACGCGGCGGTGCGCGAGTTCGAGGCCCTCGGCGCCAGCGTGCGCGAGGTGAGCCTGCCCAACTCGCACCTGGCGGTGCCCGCCTACTACGTGGTGGCGCCGGCGGAGTGCTCCTCCAACCTGTCCCGCTTCGACGGCGTGCGCTACGGCTACCGCTGCGAGGCGCCGCGGGACCTGGAGGACCTCTACAAGCGCTCCCGCGGCGAGGGCTTCGGCGCCGAGGTGAAGCGCCGCATCATGATCGGCACCTACGCCCTCTCGGCCGGCTACTACGACGCCTACTATCTCAAGGCCCAGCAGGTGCGCCGCCTCATCAGCGACGACTTCCGCCGCGCCTTCGGGGAGGTGGACGTGCTGCTGGGTCCCACGGCCCCCACCCCGGCCTTCCGCCTGGGCGAGAAGACCGACGACCCGGTGACGATGTACCTCTCGGACATCTACACCATCGCCGTGAACCTCGCCGGCCTGCCCGGGCTCTCCCTCCCGGCCGGCTTCGCCGCCGGCCTGCCCGTGGGCCTGCAGATGATCGGCGACTACTGGAGCGAGGCGCGCCTGCTCAACGCCGCCCACCGCTACCAGCAGGCCACCGACTGGCACCGGCGGGCGCCCGCGGCGTTCAGGTGAGAACCTCTTGAATAGACAGGATTTACAGGATTGACAGGATTTGCATGTTTCGGCGGAACGGACGGGTCACGTGACTGGTGGGTCTCGGATGGTGCGTCCCGCACCCATAAAACCAGTGCAGACAATATCAATCCTGTAGATCCTGTAAATCCTGTCTATTAACAAATACCAGCCAAAAGGGTCGCAAGACGATGGAATGGGAAGCGGTCATCGGGCTCGAGATTCACGCCCAGCTCTCCACGCGGAGCAAGATCTTCTCCGGCAGCAGCACCGCCTTCGGCGCGGCGCCCAACACCCAGGCCAACGCGGTGGATCTCGGCCTGCCCGGGGTGCTGCCGGTGCTCAACGCCGAGGCCGTGCGCATGGCGGCGAAGTTCGGGCTGGCCATCGGCGCGGAGGTGGCGCGGCGCTCGGTCTTCGCGCGCAAGAACTACTTCTACCCGGATCTCCCCAAGGGCTACCAGATCAGCCAGTACGAGCTGCCCATCGTGGCCCGCGGCGAGTTGGAGATCGAGCTCGAGGACGGGACCGCCAAGACCGTCGGCGTCACCCGCGCCCACCTGGAGGAGGACGCCGGCAAGTCCCTGCACGAGGACTTCCACGGCCTCACCGGCATCGATCTCAACCGCGCCGGCACGCCGCTGCTGGAGATCGTCTCCGAACCCGACCTGCGCTCGGCGAAGGAGGCGGTGGCCTACATGAAGAAGCTCCACTCGCTGGTGCGCTACCTCGGCATCTGCGACGGCAACATGCAGGAGGGCTCCTTCCGCTGCGACGCCAACGTCTCCGTACGCCCGAAGGGCCAGCACAAGTTCGGCACCCGGGCCGAGATCAAGAACCTCAACTCCTTCCGCTTCGTCGAGCGCGCCATCAACTTCGAGATCGAGCGCCAGATCGACATCATCGAGAGCGGCGGCGCGGTGGTGCAGGAGACCCGCCTCTATGACGCGGCCCGGGACGAGACCCGCCCCATGCGCACCAAGGAGGAGGCCAACGACTACCGCTACTTCCCCGACCCGGACCTGCTCCCGGTGGCGCTCGACGAGGCGTTCATCGAGGCGGTGCGCCTGACCCTGCCGGAGCTTCCCGACGAGAAGAAGCACCGCTTCATGACCCACTACGGCCTGCCCGCCTACGATGCCGGCGTGCTCACCGCCTCCCGGGAGCTGGCCGACTACTACGAAACCGTGGTGAAGGCCGCCGGCGGCCACCCCAAGCTGGCGGCCAACTGGGTGATGGGCGATCTCGCCGCCGCGCTGAACAAGGAGGGCCTGGAGATCGACGCCGGCCCGGTGGGCGCGGAGCAGCTCGGCGGGCTCATCGTGCGCATCACCGACAACACCATCTCCGGCAAGATGGCCAAGACCGTCTTCGAGGCCATGTGGAACGGCGAGGGCGATGTCGACGCGATCATCGAAAAGAAGGGCCTCAAGCAGATCACCGACACCAGCGCCATCGAGCAGGCCATCCAGGCGGTGCTGGACGCCAACCCGGGCCAGGTGGCCGACTACCGCGGCGGCAAGGACAAGCTGTTCGGCTTCTTCGTGGGCCAGGTGATGAAGGCCACCCGCGGCCAGGCCAACCCGGCCCAGGTGAACGAGGTCCTCAAGAAGCTGCTCGACCAGGCCTGAGCACCCCTGTCACGACAACGACCTGTCCGGAGTCCAGCCCTGCCCGCGCTTTACCTTCACGGCGCATCGGGACTAATCTTCAAGCACAGACACGCCACGGACGAACCCACGGCTGCGGCGTGCCCAGAACCGGGATCTCGGAGCACATACGACCATGAAGCCAGCCATTCCGACCTTTGGAGGAGTCCTCGCCGGACTCGCCCTGACCCTTGCCGCCGGCACCGCCGCGGCCGAGGAGGGAATGTTCACCCCCGGCGTCACCAACGCCGCGGTCGACATGATGGGGGGCCAGACCCAGTCCGACGGCGCCCAGGTCCTGGGCGGGAACATCGACTGGCTGTTCGACGAGAACTGGGGGCTGCAGTTCGACCTGGCCGGCGGCCGGGCGAACACCGACGGCATCCAGGAGGGTAGCGGTTCCGTGCTCGGCTTCGGCGGGCACCTGTTCTGGAGCAACCCGAATCGCGGCCTGCTGGACTTCAACGCCGCCCATGTCAGCTGGGGCGACATCGACATGGCCCGGGCCGGCTTCATCGGCAAGTGGTACAGCGGCCCCTTCACCCTGACCGGCCGCCTGGAGTACCAGGACGCCGACCGGCTCGGGAGCGGCCTCAATTCCGGCCTGGATCTCCGCTGGTACCCCCTGCCCCTGTTCATGTTCAAGGCCGGCGCCCAGGAGGCGGACGGCGAGGGACAGCTGAACCTGGGTTTCGAGTACCTGCCGGGCTTCGTGCCGCTGCCCGGGCTGACCCTGGTGGGCGACGCGGCCCGGGGCGAGGACGGCTATGACCAGTACTTCCTCGGCGTGCGCTACTACTTCGGCGGCGGCAAATCGCTGCAGGATCGCCACCGCCGTGACACCCCCCTGGACAACGACTGGCTGCTGCGCGATCTGCAGACGCTCGACAAGGCGCGCCGGACCTGCCCCTACCCGGTGGACAGCGATGACTGGTATCAGTACTGCATCGATGGCGAGGGCTAGCGGATCGCGGCCGAGGCCCCGCGATGCACACGGCCCCGCAGGCGACGTTTGCGCACCCCGGATCCGTGTGTTATAGACCTTAGGAACGAGGTCCATAGAACCATGCCTCCTTCCGCTGCCGGGAGGAGCGAACTGCGGCGGCTGACGTGGGTCCCCCGACCTGGTCGCCGCCGCCGGTGCCTGTAAGACGGGCCTGGTAGCCGGTCAGGATGGTATGCAGGACACTGAGCGGCTACAAGGATGGAGGCCAGCGTGATAGACGTCGGTGAACTGCTCCGGGAAATTTCCGCGGACTCCCCCTGCGGCGACGACCTCGAGTACGACGCCCAGTACGGCGAGCTCGAGCGTGCGGCCGAGGGCAAGCCGGAACGGCAGATAGGGGATGTCATCCAGCCCGCCGAACCGCCCGACTGGAAGGCGGTGAGCGGCCTCGCCCTGGAGCTGCTGCATCGCACCAAGGACCTGCGCGTGGTCATGCCGCTGTGCCTGGCCCTGACCCATACCGAGGGCTTCCCCGGCCTCCACCAGGGGCTGGCGCTCACCCGCGGCCTGCTGGAGAAGTTCTGGGACCAGGTCCATCCCCAGCTCGACCCCGACGACAACAACGATCCCACCTTCCGGCTCAACACCCTGGCGGCCCTGACCGCACCGGAGCTGATGATCGGCGCGGCCCGCGAGGCACCGCTGGTCAGCTCGCGGGCGATGGGGCGCTTCGACCTGCGTGACTGGGAGATCGCCCACGGCCGCCTGACACCCCCCGCGGACATGCAGGAACCCCCCACCGAGGCGGTCATCGACGCGGCCTTCACCGAGGTCCCGGTGGAGGATATCGGCGCCACCCTGGAGGCCATCAACGGCGCCCTGGGCGAGCTCGGCGCCATCGGCAGCCGGCTCGACGAGCAGGTCGGGGCGGGAGTGGCCCCGGACCTGAATCCGCTCAAGGCGCTGCTGCAGGAGGCCGGGCAGGTGGTGGGCGGTCAACTGGCGCGCCGCGGCGGCGGCAGCCCCGCGCTGGAGGAGACTGCGGCCATGACAGACAACCCATCGCCCGCACCCGCGGCGGCTGCCGGCGGCACGGGCGTGCCCGCCGCTCTCAACTCCCGCGAGGACGTGGTGCGGGCGCTCGATGCCATCTGCGACTACTACAGGCGGCACGAACCCTCCAGCCCCATTCCCCTGCTGATGCAGCGGGCGAAGCGGCTGGCGACCATGGATTTCATGGCAATCATTCGGGACCTGGCACCCGGCGCGGTGCAGCAGGTCGAGGAAATCCGGGGACCGGAAGGGGGTTGACCGCTTCCGGCCGGCCCGGGAACCCATGCCCGGTAAGCGGGGCCGGCACGCCGGCTATCGCGTGGGCCCCGTGAGCAGAGGAGGTATCTCGTGGCTAAATCCAGCAGCCAGAAGTTCATAGCCCGCAACCGGGCCCCCCGCGTCCAGATCGAGTACGACGTGGAGCTCTACGGTGCGGAGAAGAAGATCCAGCTGCCCTTCGTCATGGGCGTGATGGCCGACCTCTCGGGCAAGCCCGAGGAGTCGCTGCCCGCCGTGGCCGATCGCAAGTACCTGGAGATAGACGTGGACAACTTCGACGACCGGCTCAAGTCGATGAAGCCCCGCGTCGCCTTCCAGGTGCCCAACACCCTGACCGGCGAGGGCAACCTGAACGTGGACCTGACCTTCGAGAGCATGGAGGACTTCTCCCCCGCCGCCGTGGCGCGGAAGGTGGACGCCCTGAACAAGCTCCTCCAGGCCCGCACCCAGCTCTCCAACCTGCTCACCTACATGGACGGCAAGAGCGGGGCCGAGGACCTGATCGCGAAGGTGCTCAACGACCCCACCCTGCTCTCCGCCCTGGCCGCCGCGCCCAAGCCCGCCGGAGAGGCGGAAGCCCCGTCCGCACCCGCCGAGGAGTAACGCCATGGCCGAGACCCAGCAAGACACCCAAAAGCAGGCCGAAGCCACCACGCTCGAAGCCGGCGAATTCACCGCCCTGCTGCAGAAGGAGTTCAAGCCCAAGTCCGACCGCGCCAAGGAAGCGGTGGAGGAAGCCGTCCACACCCTGGCCGCGCAGGCCCTGGGCCAGACCACGCTCATCTCCGAGGACGCCGTCCGCTCCATCGAGGCCATCATCGCCGAGATCGATCGCAAGCTCACCGAGCAGGTGAACCTGGTCCTCCACCACCCCGACTTCCAGCAGCTCGAGGGAAGCTGGCGCGGCCTGCACTACCTGGTGAACAACACCGAAACCGACGAGATGCTCAAGATCCGCGTCCTGAACATCTCCAAGAAGGATCTCGGGAAGACCCTGAAGAAGTTCAAGGGCACCGCCTGGGACCAGAGCCCCATCTTCAAGAAGCTCTACGAGGAGGAGTACGGCCAGTTCGGCGGCGAGCCCTACGGCTGCCTGGTGGGCGACTACTACTTCGACCACAGCCCGCCGGACGTGGAGCTGCTCGGCGAGATCGCCCAGGTGGCGGCGGCCGCCCACTCGCCGTTCATCAGCGCCGCCGCGCCCGCCCTGATGCAGATGGAGACCTGGCAGGAGCTCTCCAATCCGCGCGACCTCACCAAGATCTTCCAGACCCCGGAGTACGCGGCCTGGCGCTCCCTGCGCGAAGCGGAGGATTCCCGCTACATCGGCCTGGCCATGCCGCGTTTCCTCTCGCGCCTGCCCTACGGGGCCCGCACCAACCCGGTGGAGGAGTTCGACTTCGAGGAGGACACCGTCGGCGCCGCCCACGACAAGTACACCTGGTCCAACGCCGCCTACGCCATGGCCACCAACATCAACCGCGCCTTCAAGCTCTACGGCTGGTGCTCGCGCATCCGCGGCGTGGAGTCCGGCGGCGCGGTGGAGGGGCTGCCCACCCACACCTTCCCCACCGACGACGGCGGTGTGGACATGAAGTGCCCCACCGAGATCGCCATCTCCGACCGGCGCGAGGCGGAGCTGGCCAAGAACGGCCTGATGCCGCTGATCCACAAGAAGAACTCCGACTTCGCCGCCTTCATCGGCGCCCAGTCGCTGCAGAAGCCGGCCGAGTACGACGATCCGGACGCCACCGCCAACGCCAACCTGGCCGCGCGGCTGCCCTACCTGTTCGCCAGCTGCCGCTTCGCCCACTACCTGAAGTGCATCGTGCGCGACAAGGTCGGCTCCTTCAAGGAGCGCACGGACATGGAGAAGTGGCTGAACAAGTGGATCATGAAGTACGTGGAGCCCAACCCGAGCACCGCCTCGGAGGAGGACAAGGCCCGCAAGCCGCTGGCGGCGGCCCAGGTGGTGGTGGAGGAGGTGGAAGGCAACCCCGGCTACTACACCTCCAAGTTCTTCCTGCGCCCCCACTACCAGCTGGAAGGCCTGACCGTCTCCCTGCGGCTGGTTACCCGCCTGCCCTCCGAGAAACAGGGCTGAACAGGAAGCAGATGGCTGAGCGGCGGGCCGGAACGCGGCCCGCCCCAACGGACGAGAATCCGGCCACCCCGAACCGGCCGGTCACAAAAGGAGAAGACCCATGGCATTCGATGCTTTTCTGAAGATCGAGGGAGTCGACGGCGAGAGTTCGGATGATGCCCACGACAAGTGGATCGAGGTGCTGAGCTACAGCCACGGCGTCAGCCAGCCGGCTTCCAGCGCCAGCGCCACCGGCGGGCGCACGGGCGGCCGGGCCGACTTCCAGGACTTCAACATCGTCAAGACGGTGGATGCGGCCACGCCCGAGCTCAACATCAAGTGCGCCAAGGGCGAACACATCCCCAAGGTGGAGATGGAGCTGTGCCTCGCCTCGGGCGACAAGCACACCTTCATGAAGTACACCCTGGAGGACGTGATCGTCAGCGCCGTCATGCCGGGCGGTTCCGCCGGCGGCGACAAGCCGATGGAGAACGTCAGCTTCGCCTACGGCAAGATCAAGTGGGAGTACACCCCCATCGATCAGACCGGTTCCCCGGGCGCCACGACCGACCGCACCTGGAACCTGGAGACCAACCGGCAGGATTGAACCGGCCGCGCCGCAGCGCCGTCCGTTCACTGCCGTTCCGTCCATCGGCCGCCGGACCCGGACACCGGGCCCGGCGGGGGGGAGTATTGCCATGAGCGCCGAACAGAGCCTGCGCGAGGGCGACCTGGACCAGGCCCTGGCCCAGCTGCAGGAGCAGGTCCGCAGGGAGCCCGCCAACGCCAGGCACCGCATCTTCCTGTTCCAGCTGCTGGCGGTCCTGGGCCAGTGGGACCGGGCGCTGAACCAGCTCAACGTGGTGGGCGAGTTGGACGCCGAGGCGCTGCCCATGGTGCAGACCTACCGCACCGGGCTGGAGTGCGAGGTCCTGCGCGGGGAGATTTTCGCCGGCCGGCGCTCGCCGGTGGTGTTCGGCGAACCGGCGCAGTGGGTCGCCCTGCTGGTGCAGTCGCTGGGCGCGGTGGCCGCGGGGCGCTACGATCAGGCCCTGGGGCTGCGCGAGGAGGCCTTCGACGCCGCGCCCGCCACCCGCGGCTCCATCGACGGCACCCCGTTCGAGTGGATCGCCGACGGCGACACCCGCCTGGGCCCGGTCCTGGAGGCGGTCGTCTCCGGGCGCTACTACTGGATACCCTTCCAGCGCATCCGCGCTATCGCCTTCGACCCGCCCACCGATCTGCGCGACCTGGTCTGGCTGCCCGCCCACTTCACCTGGAGCAACGGCGGCGAGACGGTGGGCCTCGTGCCCGCCCGCTACCCCGGATCGGAGGCGAGCGAGGATCCGGCCATCCGCCTCGCCCGCAAGACCACCTGGGCCGAGCCCTCGCCCGAGCTGCTGATCGGCAGCGGCCAGCGCATGCTGGCGACCGATGCCGGCGAGTACCCCCTGCTGGAAGTGCGCAGCATCACCCTGGAGACCGGCGCGGAGGAGGCCGCCGCGCCCGCCGGGGTCGCCGATGGCTGAATCGCGCGCCCAGGAGCGCCTGCTGCCCTCGCTGCTCGATCGGCTCATCGACGAGGCGCCGAAACACAAGCAGGAGAGCCGTGACCAGGCGCACATGAGCCTGCGGCGCCTGCGCGAGGCGGTGGTGCGCGACCTGACCTGGCTGTTCAACGCCACCAACCTGGCCGAGGACCTCGACGACTTTCCCGAGGTGCGGCGCTCGGTGCTCAACTACGGCATGCCCCACTTCACCGGCTTCACCGCCTCCGGGATGGAGCTGCCGGCGCTGGAGCGGCTCATCCGCCAGGTCATCTGGGACTTCGAGCCGCGCCTGCTGCGCAACACCGTGGCCGTGCGCGCCCTGATCGGGGAGAGCCGCCTGGACCACAACTCCATCTCCTTCCAGATCACCGGCCAGCTCTGGTCCGAACCGATGCCGGAGAACATCTACCTCAAGACGGAGGTGGATCTCGAGAGCGGGGACGTGACCGTTTCCGAGTATGCCGGCGGGAGAGACGACTGATGGATCCCCGCCTGCTCAAGTACTACAACCAGGAGCTGCAGTACATCCGCGACATGGGGGGCGAATTCGCCCGCGAGTACCCGAAGATCGCCGCCCGCCTGAGCCTGGACGGCTTCGAGTGCACCGATCCCTACGTGGAGCGGCTGCTGGAGGGGTTCGCCTTCCTGGCCGCCCGCGTGCAGCTCAAGCTCGACGCGGAGTTTCCCCACTTCACCCAGCACCTGCTGGAGATGGTCTATCCCCACTACCTGGCGCCCACCCCCTCGATGGCGGTGGTCCAGTTCCAGCCCGATCCCGGCGAGGGCTCCCTGGCGGACGGCTTCACCCTCCCGCGCCAGAGCGTGCTGCGCAGCGTGCTCGGCCGCAACGAGCAGACACCCTGCGAGTACCGCACCGCCCAGGAGGTCACCCTGTGGCCGCTGGAGCTGGCCCGGGCCGAGTACTTCACCGGCACCGGCCCGGTGGCCGGCGGCATCCTGCCGGACCCCCGGCGCATCAAGTCGGGACTGCGCCTGCGCCTGCGCGCCACCGCCGGGCTCACCTTCGACAAGATCGCCCTGGACCGCCTGCCCCTGCACCTGCGCGGCACCGACGAGGTCCCCACCCATCTCCTGGAGCAGATCCTCGCCCACACCACGGCGGTGGCGGTCCAGTCCGCCGCGAGCCCCGCGCCCTGGGGCGAGCTGCTCCCCGCCGGCAGCGTGGGACAGCCGGGATTCGGCGACGCCGAGGCGCTGCTGCCCCACGGCCCCCAGTCGTTCCAGGGCTACCGGCTGCTGGCGGAGTACTTCGCCTTCCCGAGCCGGTTCATGTTCGTGGAGCTGACCGGCCTGGGCGCGGCCCTGCGCCGCTGCACCGAGGCGGAGGCGGATGTCATCCTGCTCTTCGACCGCCCCGATCCCGTGCTCGAGAACCGGGTGGGAACCGACCAGTTCGCCCTGTTCTGCAGCCCCGTCGTCAACCTCTTTCCCAAGCGCTGCGACCGCATCCACCTGGGCGATCACGTGCCGGATCACCACGTGGTCCCCGACCGCACCCGGCCCATGGACTTCGAGATCCACACGGTGACCGGGGTGGAGGGCTACGGCGTCGGGAGCAGCAACCGGCAGGATTTCATGCCCTTCTACGCCCTGGGCGAGCCGAGCCTGGGCAACCGCAGCCGCTCCTACTACACGGTGCGCCGGGTCCCGCGCGCGCTGTCCGAGCAGCAGCACCGCACCGGCACCCGCTCCAGCTACGTGGGCCACGAGCTCTACCTGGCCCTGGTGGACGCCGACGAGGCGCCCTACCGCGGCGACCTGCGCCAGCTGGCGGTGAGCGCGCTGTGCACCAACCGCGACCTGCCGCTGCACCTGCGCATGGGCCTGGGAGCGACCGACTTCACCCTGGAGTCCGGCGCGCCGGTGAAGGCGGTGCGCTGCGTGGCCGGGCCGACCCGGCCCCGGCCCACCACCGCCGAGGGCGAGATGGCCTGGCGCCTCATCAGCCACCTCTCCCTGAACTACCTGTCCCTGGCGGACAGCGACCCGGAACAGGGCGCGGCGGCCCTGCGCGAGCTGCTCGGCCTCTACGGGGACACCCACACCGCCCACATCCACAAGCAGGTGGAGGGCGTGAAGAGCATCGCCGCCGTGCCGGTCGTCCGGCGGCTGCCGGCCACCGGCCCCATCACCTTCGGGCGCGGCCTGGAGGTGACCGTGACCTTCGACGAGGGCGCCTTCGAGGGCGCCAGCGTGTTCCTGCTCGGCGCGGTGCTGGAGCAGTTCTTCGCCAAGTACGTCTCCATCAACACCTTCTCGGAGACGGTAATCCGGACCCTCGATCGGGGAGAGGTGATGCGATGGCCGCCGCGGATCGGACGCCGTCAGCAAATCTAGACTTCACGCGGCTGCTGGAGCAGGAGCCCTGGCGCTTCAGCTTCTACCAGGCCCTGCGCCGGCTGGAGGCGGCCCATGCCGGGCGCCCGCGCATCGGCACCGCGCGGCGCTCCGGCGACGACCTGGTGCGCCTGGGCCAGGAGCCGACCATGGCCTTCCCGCCCGCCACCGTGTCGGGCTTCGAGGCGGGCCGCGGAGGCCGGCCGCCGTGGCTGCGGGTGCAGTTCCTTGGCCTGCTGGGGCCCAACGGCGCCCTGCCCCTGCACCTGACCGAGTTCGCCCGGGACCGCCTGCGCAACCACGACGACCCCACCTTCTCCCGCTTCCTGGACCTGTTCCACAACCGCATGCTGGCGCTGTTCTACCGCGCCTGGGCGGAGGCCCAGCCCACCGTCAGCTACGACCGCCCGGAAACGGACCACTTCGCCCTGTTCATCGGCGCCCTGTTCGGGCTCGGCCAGCCCGCCCTGCGCGGGCGCGACGCCATGCCCGACGGCGCCAAGCTGCACTTCGCCGGGCGGCTCGCCCCCCATGCCCGCAACCCCGAGGGGCTGGCGGCCATCCTGCTCGGCTTCCTGGGCATGCCGGTGGCCATCCGCGAGTTCATCGGCCACTGGCTGACCCTGCCCGCGAACGGCCGCCTGCGCCTCGGCGAGAGCCCGGTCACGGGCACCCTGGGGCGGGGCACGGTGATCGGCGCGCGGGTGTGGGACCGGCAGTCGAAATTCCGCATCATCCTCGGCCCCCTGAGCCTGGCGCAGTACCGGCGCCTGCTGCCCGGCGGCGAAACCCTGCCGCGGCTGGTGGCGGTGGTGCGCAACTACGTGGGCGACGAGCTGCAGTGGGACGCGAACCTGGTGCTGCGCCGGGAGGAGGTGCCGGGCCTCGCCCTCGGCCGGGCCGGACAGCTCGGCTGGACCACCTGGCTGAGCAGCGGCACGCCGGCCCGTGACGCCGACGATCTGCACCTCGAACCCATGGCCTATGCTGAATAAACCGAAACCGTTCAACCCGCAGGAGACCCGGGATGGCTGAAATCAGTCGCGTTGCCCTGTTCGGCAAGCTCAACGAGGTGGGCTACAAGGCCATCGAGAGCGCCACCCTGTTCTGCAAGATGCGGGGCAACCCCTACGTGGAGCTGGTGCACTGGCTGCACCAGATACTGCAGCTGCAGGACTCCGACCTGCACCGCATCATCAAGCACTTCGAGCTGGAGCCCAGCCGCCTGGCCAAGGACTTCACCGCGGCGCTCGACCGCCTGCCGCGCGGCTCCACCTCCATCTCGGATCTCTCCAGCCACCTGGAGGAGGCGGTGGAGCGGGGCTGGGTCTACGGCACCCTGCTGTTCGGCGAGGCCCAGATCCGCACCGGCCACCTGCTGGTGGGGCTGGTCAAGACCGGCGGGCTGCGCCACGAGCTGCTGGCCATCTCCCGGGAATTCGACAAGGTCAAGCTCGACGATCTCACCGATCACTTCCACAACATCGTCGGCGGCTCCCCGGAGGAGCGACTCGCCACCAGCGACGGCAGCCGGCTCGCCGCCGCGGAGGGCGCGGCCGGCGGCGAAGGGGGGCTGGCGCCGGCGGCCATGGGCAAGCAGGAGGCCCTGGCGCGCTTCTCGGTGGACCTCACCGAGCGGGCCCGCAAGGGGGAGATCGACCCCATCGTGGGCCGCGACGAGGAGATCCGCCAGATCGTCGACATCCTCATGCGCCGGCGCCAGAACAACCCCATCATCACCGGCGAGGCGGGGGTGGGCAAGACGGCGGTGGTGGAGGGCTTCGCCCTGCGCATCGCCGCCGGTGACATCCCCCCCTCCCTCACCGACGTCACCCTGCGCACGCTGGACATCGGCCTGATGCAGGCCGGCGCCAGCATGAAGGGCGAGTTCGAGAACCGCCTGCGCCAGGTGATCGAGGAGGTGCAGTCCTCGCCGAAGCCCATCATCCTGTTCATCGACGAGGCCCACACCCTCATCGGCGCCGGCGGCACGGCCGGCACCGGCGACGCGGCCAACCTGCTCAAGCCGGCGCTGGCGCGGGGAACGCTGCGCACCATCGCCGCCACCACCTGGAGCGAGTACAAGAAGTACATCGAGAAGGACCCGGCCCTCACCCGCCGCTTCCAGGTGATCCAGATCGACGAGCCCACCGAGGACAAGGCCATCCTCATGGTGCGCGGCGTGGCCAGCACCCTGGAGAAGCACCACCAGGTGCAGATCCTGGACGAGGGGCTGGAGGCGGCCGTGCGCCTCTCCCACCGCTACATCCCGGCCCGCCAGCTGCCCGACAAGGCGGTCAGCCTGCTCGACACCTCCGCGGCGCGGGTGGCCATCAGCCAGCACGCCGTTCCGGCGGAGGTGGAGGACTGCCGGCGCCGCATCGAGGCGCTGGACACGGAGCTGGAGATCATCGCCCGGGAGCAGGCCGTGGGCATCGACACCGCCGCCCGCGAGGAGGCGGCGCGCAAGAAGCTGGCGGCCGAGCACGAGCGCCTGGCGACCCTGGAGGAGCGCTGGAACGGGGAGAAGGCCCTGGTGGGGAACATCCTCGACCTGCGCGCCCGGCTGCGCGGCGCGGTGGGCAAGGTGGAGGGCGCCGCCAGCGAGCTGGAGCAGGCCGCCGAGGCCGCGGCCGCCGGGACCGGCGCCGGGACCGATCCGGAGGGGGCGGGGCCCGCCGCCGACGGCGCGGCCCTGCTGGAGGAGCTGCGCGGCCTGCAGCACCAGCTCACCGAGCTGCAGGGGGAGAGCCCGCTGATCCTGCCCACCGTGGACGCCCAGGCGGTGGCGAGCGTGGTCTCCGACTGGACCGGCATTCCCATGGGCCGCATGGTGCACAACGAGATCGAGGCGGTGCTGCACCTCGCCGACACCCTCAACCAGCGGGTCATCGGCCAGCGTCACGCCCTGGAGATGGTCGCCCGCCGCATCCAGACCTCCCGCGCCCAGCTGGAGAATCCCAACAAGCCCATCGGCGTGTTCATGCTCTGCGGCCCCTCGGGTGTGGGCAAGACCGAGACCGGCCTGGCGCTGGCCGAGGCCCTCTACGGCGGCGAGCAGAACATCATCACCATCAACATGAGCGAGTACCAGGAGGCCCACACCGTCTCCACCCTGAAGGGGGCGCCCCCCGGCTACGTGGGCTACGGCGAGGGCGGCGTGCTCACCGAGGCGGTGCGGCGCAAGCCCTACAGCGTGATCCTCCTCGACGAGGTGGAGAAGGCCCATCCAGACGTCCACGAGATGTTCTTCCAGATCTTCGACAAGGGCTGGATGGAGGACTCCGAGGGCCGCCGCATCGACTTCCGCAACACCCTCATCCTGCTCACCTCCAACGTCGGCTCGGACCTGATCATGAACCTGTGCCGGGACCCGGAGCTGATGCCCGAGGCCGAGGGCATCGCCCAGTCGCTGCGCGAGCCCCTGCTGAAGGTCTTCCCCGCGGCGCTGCTGGGGCGGCTCATCGTCGTCCCCTACTACCCGCTGAGTGACGAGATGCTGGCCGAGATCACCAAGCTGCAGCTCGGGCGCATCCAGAAGCGGGTGGAGGAGAACCACCGCATCCCCTTCACCTACGACGAGGCGGTGGTCAAGCTGGTGGGCAGCCGCTGCACCGAGGTGGAGAGCGGCGCGCGCATGGTGGACGCCATCCTCACCAACACCGTCCTGCCCGCCATCAGCCAGGAGGTCCTCAACCGCATGCTGGCCGACCAGCCCATCGCCCGGGTGCACGTGGGCGTGGAGGAAGGCAACCTGACCTATGCGTTTGAGTGACGGGTGAATGCGTTAGTGCGTGAGTGCGTGAATGCGTGAATGCGTGGGTGCGTGGGTGCGTGGGTGCGTGGGTGCGTGGGTGCGTGGGTGCGTGGGTGCGTGGGTGCGTGGGTGCGTGGGTGCGTAGGGCGGGATTCATCCCGCCAGGCAGGGCTCATCACCCGCCACCCACCAGCGGCTGGTCAGTCCCGCGGCTGGGGGCGGTAGAAGCGGAAGGTGCCGTTGACGGTGATGGTGATGGCGGTGTTGCCCTCCTGCCGCGTGCCGCTGAGGAAGTAGAGCCGGGTGCGCGTGACCGGGCTCCCGTCCGGGGCGTTCTGCTCCAGCACGGTCACGGTGCCGTCGCCGTGCACCGTCTCCACGATGGCGCTGTGGTGGGGCCGGTCGCCCCCCTCCTCCTCGGTGTCCACGGCGGTGTCGGTGGTGGTCACCCGCGTCACCGTGTAGTCGTAGTCGCGGAACTGCACCAGGTCCCCCGCCTGCAGGCCGGAGAGCGCCACCGAGCTGCCCCACACGTAGTCGGCGTCGGCCGACACCTCGCCGTAGTCGGCGGCGGAGCGGGCCCCGGCGCTGCGCAGCGCGTTGTCCACCAGGGCGAAGCACTGGCCGTCGCCCACCCGCTGGCCGAGGCGCTGGCGGGCGTAGGCGACCACCCGGTCGCCGAGGGACTCGGTGGGACCGTCCTTGCTGTGGCCGCCCTTGGCGCTGGGCACCGGTCCGGGCGGCGGCGTGGACGCGCGGGCGAGGGTGCCGTCATCCAGGTCCACGGAGAGGGCCTCGGGGTTGAGGGTGCCGGGAACGCGGCCTTGTCCCATGTTCGTCGTCTCCTTCACTCTTCAGCCAGTACCGCAAGGAAGCGCCGGAGGTGCTCGGCGGCAGGCCGCCGCGGCGCCTCCGGCCCAACCGGTGCCGGCCGCTCCAGCGCCAGCACCAGGGGCAGCCAGTCCGCCGGCCCCGCGCCGCCCTGCCATTCATCCGCGCTGAGCCGGTAGAGCGCCCGGGAGACCCGCCGCGGCGGCGCGACCATCTCCACCGGGTGACGCTCCGGCTCTGCGCACCAGGCCGGGTCGGAGGTGACCAGGTACTCGCGGCAGGCCGCCGGGCGGCGGGCGTGGATGGAGCACGACTCCGCCTCCAGGAACGGGCAGGCCAGGCCCAGGGCGAAGTATGCCAGCCCCAGGGCCCGGCGGGCCGCGGGGTCGGCCGGGGGCGGCCCCTGCAGCCGCGCCAGCAGGCCGGCGGCCCCGAGCCGCTCCCGGGCCGCGGCGAAGCGCGCCTCCAGCGCCCGCCGCCGGTCCGGCTCCAGCCCCGCCACGTACTCCGCCAGCGCCTCGGCCTCCGCGCCGGCCACCGGCACCAGCTGCCGGCAGCAGGCCCCGCAGCCGGGTCCGCAGCGCAGCGTCCGGCCCCGGGCCGCCACCTCCCGCTCCGCCACGCCCCCCAGGGCATCGCTGATCCCGTACAGCAGCGGCAGGACCTCCGCCAGCCGCACCGGCGTCGCGTCCGCCTCGCCGCTCAGGCGCAGGGTCTCGCCGCCCACCCGCAGCCGGATGTCGAAGGGCTCCGCCACGCCCGTCAGCGCCAGGGACCGGCCAGGGCCCGGACCGGGTCGGCGATGGACTGGAACCGCGCCAGGCGCACGGCGTTGCGATCCCGCCAGCTCACCAGCGGCATGACGCCGCGCACCAGCACCGCCTCCATCACCCGCTCGCCGAAGTAGGCCCCGGCGCAGGGGTAGAGCCGGGGCAGGCCGTCCTGCTCGTGGACGTAGGCGGGCAGATCCCCCAGGTCCAGCACGTCGCCCGGCTCCATCTCCCAGCCCCGCGCCTTGAAGGCGCGGCCGATGAGCAGCGCGCAGGCGAGCGCCGGGCTGCCCCACAGCAGCCGCCCCTCCTCCGGCCCCCCGGGCAGCTCCTCGTAAGCGAGCCCCTCCACCGGATCGGTAGCGGCCCCGTAGGGCAGCCGCAGCAGCAGCCGCGGCCAGGCCAGCCCCAGCCACGGGGCGACGGCGCTGCGGCGCAGCGCCTGCCAGGCTGATTCCGCCTCCGGGGCGAGGGGCTGCGGGGACTCCACCACCGCCGCCGGCGTGGCGCCGCCCAGCAGCGCGCTCCCGGCGGCGGCCAGGAACGGCGCCCCGGCACGGCCGGCCAGCGCGCCGAGCCGTCCCAGCAGCGCCAGCGCCGCCGGATCGGCGCCGAACTCGAACAGCCCCGCCAGCAGCGACCAGGCCCCGCCGTCGGCCGGCTCCACCAGCAGCCGCTCCAGGGCACCGGCCCCGCCCCCCGCCCCTTCCAGCTCCGCCGCCAGCTCGGCCAGGGTGATGTCCAGCACCGCCACCCGCACCTCGCCGCCCCCCTCCAGCCCCGTCACCAGCCCGTGCAGGCCACGCCAGGCGGCCTCCAGGGCCTGGAAGTCGGGGTGGTGGAGCAGCCCGGAGAGTTGCCCCCCCATGGCCGTCTCCACCGCCTCAAGGTAGAGCGCCTGGCCGGGGGCGGGCGCCGGCGCCACGTGGGGCGCCACGAGGTCGTGGATGAAGGCGCTGATGTCCACCGCGGGGGGCGGAGCGGCCGGCCGCGGCCGGGATGGCGTCGCCGGCTGCCGGCCCAGCAGCCGGGCGAGGGTGTCCCCGTCGGCCTCGGCCGCGGGGGCGGCCTCCGGGGCTGGTTCGGGCGCGGCCGCCGGGGCGCCGGCCGCCAACCCGCCGCCCCGGTCCCGGAACTCGGCGGCCGCGGCCTCGAACCGGGCCGGGTCCCGCAGCCGCTCGCGCAACTCCGCCAGGGCCCGGAACGGCGCCAGCTCCCGCACCAGGGACTCCGGGCGGAAGGCCTCCAGGGAGCGGAAGCGCAGGGTCTCCACGGGCCCGCCCGCCGCCAGCGGCAGCCGCAGCTCCGGCGCGAAGCGCTCCTGCACCGACTCCAGGGTGTCCAGGTCCACCGCCACCGCCGGCCGCCCCTCGAGGCCGCCGTGGAGGCCGCGGTTGGCCCGGCCGCTGAAATCCCCCAGCACCAGGATGCGCAGGGAACCGCTGCCGCGGCGGCGCACCGCCGGCTCCGCCTCCGGGCGGGTGAAGCCGACCTCGAACTCGATCCTTCCCGGCATGGACTGCCCTCCCCCGGCCAAGTGACCACGACCGCCGCAACCGCGTTCCACCGGCGGGCGGCACCGCTGCCGCCGGTGTTATCGAGGCGCCACCGCGCCATCGAGCCGACAGCGCCCTGTCATTAAGTTAGCACTCCGGCGCCCATCGGGCCCTACCGCGGCACCACTTGATGCCCGAGGGGGAATATCAACTACAATCGTGGAATCGGCAGCCAGGAGGGCTCCTCATGCCGCTCGGCCAGAGTGACAGGAACGTCGCCATCACCACGCCGCTGGGTGCGGACGTGCTGGTGCTGCGCAGCATGAGCGGCACGGAGCGGCTCGGACGGCTGTTCGAGTACGAGCTGGAGCTGCTCAGCGAGGACCACGACATCG